>NZ_JBDGAB010000088.1:0-10252 GCF_040910705.1 Blautia sp. RTP21359st1_E11_RTP21359_211015 | reverse complement strand
ATTGCATATTTTTTATCGGATTCTCTCTTATCCACAAACAGGAACTCCCCCTGCGGTGCTTCTTCCAGAGAGGATACAGCGATACGATAAGCACACATCCTCCATTCAATATGGGAAAAAATGTGCTTCGCATCCGGCAGTGCTTCGATCCGCAGTGGTTCCAGCCCCATGGCTTTTACCCGGGCAAGTGCCGCCTTCTCCGTCAGATGTCCTTCCACATTTGGAAGCTCATAAAGGCCTGCCAGAAGTCCTGTATCCGGACGTTTACGGATCGCTGTACCTGCTCCGTCCTGGATCACAAGGACCGTTCGCTGTTCTATGGTACGGGCTTTCTTCGGTGCTTTTACGGGAAGTTCTTCTACAGTTCCATGCTTTCTGGCAAGGCAAAAATGCCCCAGCGGGCATTCTTCGCACTTTGCTACTCCGTTTGGAACACAGACTACAGCTCCCAGCTCCATCATAGCCTGGTTGAAATCCCCTGGTCTGTCCTCAGACATCTGCTCTGTAAGATCATTTTCCACCGATTTCCGTACAGACTGTTTCATGATATCTCCACGGTTTTCGGTGAGTCTTGCGTATACCCGCAGCACATTTCCATCTACTGCAGGGACTTTCTTTCCGTAGGCAATGGACGCAATGGCACCTGCCGTATATCTTCCTATTCCTTTTAACGAGAGAAGTGTCTCAAAATCCTCAGGGATCCTGCCTCCATATTCTTCCATGACCTGAACAGCCGCTTTCTGCATGTTGCGGACACGGCTGTAATAGCCAAGGCCTTCCCACAGCTTGATGATCCTCTCTTCCGGTGCCGCCGCAAGGGCTGCTACATCCGGAAGTTCCTGGATAAAGCGCTGAAAATAAGGTTTCACAGCTTCCACTCGGGTCTGCTGGAGCATGATCTCAGATACCCAGGTATAATAGGCATTGTCTTTATCTCTCCAGGGCAGGATCCTTTTGTTTTTATCGTACCATTTCAGAAGGGGTTCTGCAATGTTTTCAGGCATATCGTTTCCTTTCTATAATCTTACCGGTATCGGATCACAGATCTTCATGGAATCTTCCGTGACGGCACAGTCATAGGCCAGGATGTGAACACCGGCATCTGCTGCCGCCTTAAGTGTTTCTCCAAATTCCGGATGTGTCTCCCGATTTGGTTCAAAATACCTTACACCCTTCATCTGGATCACCAGAAGAAGATACGCCTCATAGCCGTCAGCTGCTGCATGCATCAGCTCACAGAGATGCTTGATCCCCCGTTCTGTAGGTGCGTCCGGAAAGCGCACGATATTATTTTCTTCCAGAGTGACGCCTTTTACCTCGATAAAAGCCTTTCGCTTCCCGGATTCCACATACAGGTCAAAACGGGAATTTCCGTATGTCTTTTCTCTCCTGACAGTCACTTTCTCCGGAAAAAAATTTCCGGCCGCCACCCACTCTTCTGCTGCTTTATTTGGGGCCTGGGAATCCATATTGATCCAGCGGCCCTCCTTGTTCACACTGATCAGATCGTATTTCGTTTTCCTGGCAGGATTATCACTCTTTTCCAGGATCACTTCTGCTTCCGGAACAAGAAGTTCCCGGCATCTGCCTGTATTCTTCACATGGACCGTTTCCAGCTGATCCCCGATCTGCACATGAGCGATAAAACGGTTCGGCCTGTCTTTGAATATACCTCTGATCGTATTCTTATAATTCATAGTTTTTCCCTCGTAACCCTTACTATAACATAAAATCTTCAAAAGCGCAGTTGCTTTTTTTTCTTTTCTCATATAGAATTATTTTGATAACTGTTCACTGGTAATATTCCGCGAGGTGTTTTTTGTGAGCGAAGGCCACAGAAAACCCGAGACATACCGCGCTAATTTATGCGATTAACATAAATTCTGTGCATCGCGAAGCGTATTGCTGAGAACGGAGTGAACAGTAACTTGTTTTGTACTATGTCCAGTACAAAGGGTTGCTTTTTTTACATATCATAGTTTTTTGGGGAGGTTTTTCTGATGGACAGTATTATTTTTGATGTTGACGGTACGCTCTGGGATTCCACCGGGATCGTAGCTGAGGCCTGGAGTGATTACCTTATCCATACGGAGCACATGGATACCGATGTAAGCGCCAAACGACTGATGGGGCTTTTCGGCCAGCTGCTGCCGGATATCGCAAAGGCTCTTTTCCCTGAGCTTCCGGAAGCAGAACAGCTTCGTATCATCGACGGCTGCTGCCAGGCAGAGCACGAGGCACTGCTTCGCAAATGTGCTCCGCTGTATCCGGATCTTGAGGAAACACTGAAGATTCTTTCCAGCCGTTTTCCTCTTTTTATCGTCAGTAACTGCCAGGCCGGATATATTGAAGTGTTCCTGAAATCCACAGGCTTCGGACACTATTTCAAGGGCCATCTCTGTCCCGGTGACACCGGCATGGCCAAAGCGGAAAATATCATGAAGATCCGCGAGGATAATAATCTTTCCGATCCGGTTTATATCGGTGATACTATAGGAGACTTTAATGCCTGCCGGAAAGCAGGAGTTCCTTTTATCTTTGCTGAATACGGTTTCGGTCAGGTGGATAAACCGGATTACCGGATCACCAGGCCTTTTGACCTTACGGAGATATGCAGATGAGTATGAAAAGATCAAAATCCATAGACCTTACTTCCGGTCCGATCCTGAAAACGCTTTCAGAGCTTGCTCTTCCTATCATGGCATCTTCCCTTCTTGGAACTGCCTATAATATCACAGATATGGCCTGGATCGGGCTTCTGGGCTCCAAGGCAGTTGCCGGTGTCGGTGTGGGCGGCATGTATGTGTGGCTTTCCCAGGGACTGGTAGCCCTTCCGAGAATGGGCGGACAGGTAAACACCGCACAGTCCTGCGGCCGGAAGGATTATAAAGAGGCACGTTCCTACGCGGCCAGTGCCCTGCAGATGACCATTCTGTTCGGTCTCTTATTTTCTGCAGCAAGTATTATATTTCTTGATCCTCTGATCGGATTCTTTAATCTGACAGACCCGGAAGCATATTCTTCTGCCAGATCTTATATGCTGATCACCTGCGGACTGATCATTTTTTCCTTCCTGAACCTGACTCTCACCGGACTTTTTACAGCCCAGGGAGATTCCAGGTCTCCGCTGATGGCCAATTTTCTTGGACTTGTGGGAAATATGCTCCTGGATCCGCTCCTGATCCTTGGCATTGGACCTTTTCCACGGCTTGAAACGGCAGGTGCTGCCATTGCCACAGTAACTGCACAGTTCCTGGTTTTTGCAGTGCTGGTTTTCCGGATTTTTACTTCCGGGCTAGAAACAAATGTACTTCGTGAACTTCATCTTTTTTCACGTTTTCCGGGAAAATTTTATAAAAATATCTTCCGCATTGGTTTTCCAACCGCTATCCAGAGCATGCTCTACTGTATGATCTCCATGGTACTGACCAGAATGGTTTCCGCCTTCGGTGCTGCTGCCATTGCTGTCCAGCGTGTGGGCGGACAGATCGAATCCGTTTCCTGGAACACCGCGGACGGCTTTGCCTCTGCCTTAAATGCTTTTACCGCACAGAATTTCGGTGCAAAAAAATACGACCGCATCCGCCAGGGCTACCGTATCTCCTTTGGTATCCTGACAATCTGGGGCCTTATCATAACTGCAGCCTTTGTGCTGCTCCCACGCCCAATCTCCGGACTGTTTTTCCATGATCCGGAATCCCTTGGGATTTCTGTAAATTACCTGATCATCATCGGCTTCTGTGAGGCTTTCATGGCCATTGAGCTGATGACCATCGGTGCACTGTCCGGCCTTGGTATGACCAAGCTCTGCAGTATCATCAGTATTATCCTGACAGGGGCCAGAATCCCGCTTGCCATGCTGCTGACTCATGCGGGAATGGGACTTAATGGTATCTGGTGGGCACTTTCCCTTACTTCCATCGTAAAGGGAATCATCTTTACTCTGACATTCCGGCAGACCAGCCGAACGAAATTAAACTAAATACAGACAGAAAAACTCCCCGCGGATACCGGAGCCTGATCAGACAGGTTACCGTTTCACGGGGAGTTCTGCTTTTTTACCTAAAGGATAGTTCTGATACTTCTGATCATTTTTTGATACATTTTGTTCTGAGTACAAACAGAAATACCGCAAGTATCACAAACAGAATTACTACATAGGCGATCTTTGCTGCTACACTTGTGGTGAATGCGTCAACTCCTGTAGCCACTCCGATAAGTATCAGACAGATTCCTGAAACTTTTTCCATTTTTTTCTCATCGTACTTCTGGGCTCTGGCCTGTGTGTTTCCGCCTTTCATAAAAAAGGAACCGTGTCCGGTAAAAAGCATAAATCCTACTACCAGTGCTGCGATTGTAAGTATAAAGCTGAATGACTGATCAAACATAATATTTTCCTCCTGCTAAAGAACAGGAGCCACGCACCGGATCACCGGCTGGCTCCTGTTTGTTTTTTGACTACTGATCCGATCAATAGAAACAGACGATCGGAACATTATACTGGATAATGTTGTAAAGCTCTCCCGCTTTATCCGGCGGCATATTGATACAGCCGTGGGAACCTCCGGTTAGATACCGATCGCCTCCAAAATACGGCTGCCAGTCTGCATCATGGAATCCAATGCCTCCGTTAAACGGCATCCAGTAGGTTACCGGCTGTTCATAGGAATAGGTTCCGTCTGGTTTCTTGGTGCCACGTAGCACATCCGGGCTCTTCTTATAATACAAGGTGAAGATTCCAGGAGGTGTTTTTCTCTTGGGATCACTTGCAAGTCCGGATACGATATCTGATTCAAAGATCACATTTCCATCCTGATAATACCACATATACTGTTCTGTAAGGTCCACTTCAATGTAGGTATTTCCCAGATCATTCACACCATAGGAATTGGCTCTCATGGAATAAACCGGCTCTCTGGTCGTCTGAGCTCCGGACTGGATCTCCTGGGTAAGCTGTGCCACCTCTCCGTCCTGATCGATCTTCCAGCCATATGCAGAACCGGAAACCGAAACAGTTCTTCCGCTTGTTGTCTGGAACTGACGCTCTGTACCTACTGTATCATGATCCGCTGCAAGCTGTGCCACATAATCCACGATATGCTGTTTGAAGGATGCATCATCCTGGATCAGCTGGCCCTTTTCGTCAAACTGCAGCCAGTTCTTGATGGTGCTTCCATCAAGTGTTACTGTCTCATCTCCAAATGTGTAGGTGATGCTTGCCCTCGCAAAGTTATTATATGCATCCACCGTTGCCTGCAGATCTGCACTGTCGCTGGTCACATCTGCTTTCACATAAGCATCCGGGTTACTGCCAAGATCTACTTCCCCGTCATCGCTGCTGATAGCATCACTGATCATCTGATAGGCTTCTTTTACCTTCAGTTCACTTCCCACTGTCTCCGGCACGATCGTAAACTCGGAATCATTAAAGCTTACGTACGCATTCTCCGGTGCTACCTGATTCTCTTTCTGGGCACAGTTCAGTGCTTTCACTTCTGACTCCAGCTTTGACTTGTCAAAAGCTGTCTGCTCACTGGCTGTGTAAGTCGTCTTTTCAAAAAATCCTCTCACCCATTCATAGGGCTTCTGCGCTTTCAAAAGCTTCAGAACTTCACCACTGGATATATAACGATAACTGATATCCGTTCCTTCTATCGTCTGCGGTTCCTGATCTCTGGCCTTTACCTGGATGGAATAGCCTTCCATTTTTTTTGCGATCTCCTGCTCAACCTCATATGCAGTCCTGTTGGAGCTGTCGATCCCGTTAATCGTTGTGCCCTCAAAGAAATGACTTGTGTAATAATAAGATACTCCTGCATATGCACAGCCTGCCACTACCAAAACCATGGCGGCGATCATTCCAGTTACCTTCAGTGCTTTATGCTTTTTCTTTTCGGGTATAACAATAGGTTCAAATTCAGATTCATCGATAGGTACGTAGGTGATCTTCCTTGGCCTTGCTGATTTCGAAGGTCGTGCCGACTTGTGAGCAGCTGATCTGTTATTTTTATTTTCAGGCTGAGGCTCTCCTGCAGTATCACTGACGATCTTTGCCATGGCATCATTGATCCTGTCCTCGATATCCCTCTTTTCATCGTTGCTCATATTTATTCACCTCTATGTTCATGTGCCTTCAAAAAAGGCATCTTTCCATTGATACTTTCTGGTCTTACTCACCAGCTTTTTCATTATATCATACTTTCCGGAAATTGCATCTCATTTCACGTTTTTTTTATAACTTATTTGTACCGTACAGCTTCCGCGCCATATCTTTCATAACATAGAAATACATTACCCAAAGGAGCACTGACGCAAAGATCCAGGCCACCGGACTTGCAAGACAGGTACCGATATAGCTGCTTTTTCCGGCTGCAATGGTAGCGGTGATCCCTCTTCCTGCAAGCTCAGCCACACCGGCCATCATAGGAAGAAGACCATATCCCATTCCCTGGATCCCGTTTCGCAGTACATTGACAAAATACAGAGGAATAAAAAACAGTGCCACACATTTTACATAGATTGCTACCATAGGAAGCACTTCTTCAATGTTATCTGAGATAAACAGATATGCGAAATATTTTCCCGCAAAGAACAGAAAACTACCAACAACAACAGAATATACAATTCCTATAAAATGCGAAGCCCGGAAGCCTTCCCGCACTCTCTCAAGCTTTCCGGCTCCGATATTCTGTGCATTGTAGGTAGCGCTGGCAGTTCCCTGTGCCACATATGCCTGGGTGAAGATCTGCTCGATCTTACTTCCTGCTGTAAACGCCGCCACCGCATAAGAGCCAAGCATATTTAAGGCTGACTGTACCATCATGGTTCCAATCGCCGTAATGGAATACTGCAGTCCCATTGGGATTCCCACACCGATCTGCTTGGCTGCGAGGTTACGTCTGAAATACCAGTCTTCTTTTTTCATACGGAGCTCCGGCACAAACTTCCAGATATATACCAGACATAAGACTCCTGAAACTCCCTGGGAAATAATGGTAGCCCAGGCTGCTCCAGGCGCTCCCAGCTTAAACACGATGATAAATACAAGGTCAAGCACAATATTCAGCATTGCAGATAAGATCAGAAAATACAGTGGTACCTTACTGTTTCCCAGTGCACGGAGGATACTGGCCAGGATATTATATAATGCCTGGGCAAAAATCCCTCCGCAGATGATCATAACGTAAGCATATGCATCCTTGAAAATATCATCCGGCGTATGCATAAATTTCAGAAGTGCATGCATACCTGTCATGCTGACTGCTGTCATCACTGCCGAGACCAGCGCTGTCAGGATCAGTGCATTTCCCACGGTCTGACGCATCTCATCCATTTTTCCCGCACCGTACTTCTGTGCAGTCAGTACGGTAAAACCGGCAGTAAGTCCCAGAAGAAAGCCTATGATCAAAAAGATGATAGTTCCTGTTGAGCCAACTGCCGCCAGTGCCTTTGTTCCTACAAATTTTCCTACAACCACCGCATCTACCATATTGTAGAACTGCTGAAATACATTACCAATAAATACCGGGATCGTAAATCCCAGGAGCACTTTTACCGGTTTTCCCTGTGTCATGTCTGTTTTCATGAAATCTTTTTTCCCCCCATTTAATTTGATCGTTCCTAAACTTTGTGCTGCTTTTTGTTATTCTTTTTATTATTCTTTCTGTAACTTTACAGTTGCTCAAAAGTTACCTGTTTTTATGTATCAGAGGGATTATAGTTGAAATGGAATGATTTTACAAGATGATTTTGAAAATTTTTTTCATGTGTGGAAACAGAAACAATCGGATGAAAAAATCCCGGCAGATCCGTAAAAATCTGCCGGGATTCCGTGAAGCTTATTTATTTCTCAACAAGAAGAGACTCTCCTGTCATTTCCTTCGGCTGCTCCATACCCATAAGCTGGATCAGAGTCGGAACGATATCTGCAAGACATCCGTTCTCACGAAGTGTGTATTTCGGATCTGCGTTTACAAGGATAAACGGTACCGGGTTCGTTGTATGAGCTGTCCACGGCTCACCTGTTTCATAATTTACAAGCTGCTCTGCGTTACCATGGTCAGCGCAGATAAAGAGCTGTCCGTCAACCTCTTTGATCGCCTCTACAGCCTTACCAACACACGCATCAACAGTCTCAACAGCCTTGATCGCAGCTGCCTCAACACCTGTATGGCCAACCATATCCGGGTTCGCAAAGTTGATGATGATCACATCATATTTGTCAGACTTGATCGCCTCTACAAGCTTTTCACAAACCTCCGGTGCACTCATCTCCGGCTGCATATCGTAGGTCGGAACCTTCGGGGATTTTACAAGGATCCTGTCCTCTCCTTTGTTTGGTTCCTCAACACCACCGTTGAAGAAGAATGTAACATGTGCATATTTCTCTGTCTCGGCGATACGTGCCTGTGTCATATCGTGAGCTGCAAGGTACTCACCAAAGGTATTGTGAAGAAGAACCTTGTGGAATGCTACCAGCTTATTCTGGATGGTATCATCATACTCTGTGAAGCATACGAATGTGGTATCCAGTCTCTTTGCTCTCTCAAAGCCCTTAAAATCGTCATCACAGAAAGCTCTTGTGATCTCTCTTGCACGGTCCGGACGGAAGTTGAAGAATACAACGGAATCCTTATCGGAAATAGTTGCAACCGGTTTGCCGTCTTTCTCAATAACAGTCGGAAGCACAAATTCATCTGTCTTGTCATCATCATAGGAAGCCTGAACTGCTGCTGCAGCATCTGTTCCCTTTACGCCTTCGCCCTGTGTAAGAGCTTTATATGCAAGCTCAACACGATCCCAGCGGTTATCACGATCCATTGCATAATAACGTCCGGAGATCACACCGATTTCACCAACGCCGATCTCTTTCATTTTAGTTTCCAGCTGCTCTACAAACTCTTTACCGGATGCAGGCGGTGTGTCACGTCCATCCAGGAAGCAGTGTACGTAAACTTTCTTGAGTCCCTCTCTCTTTGCCATCTCAAGAAGTCCGTAGAGATGTGTATTGTGGCTGTGTACTCCACCGTCAGAAAGAAGTCCCATAAAATGGATCGCGGAATCGTTATCTTTTGCATTCTTCATAGCAGTAAGAAGTGCCTCATTCTTGAAAAAATCGCCGTCCTGGATCTCTTTTGTGATCCTTGTAAGCTCCTGGTATACGATACGGCCTGCGCCCATGTTCATATGACCAACCTCGGAGTTACCCATCTGTCCGTCCGGAAGACCTACCGCAAGACCGCTGGCATTGCCTTTTACAAACGGATAATCTTTCATGAGTCCGTCCATAACCGGTGTTTTTGCCTCATATACAGCATTTCCGTCATGTCTGTCATTGAGTCCGTATCCATCAAGGATCATTAAAACTGTTGGTTTTTTGCTCATAATTTTCCCCTTCTTATCTTTGATCGAAAATCTGTCCGGCACAGCTCTTCACTGATTCTGAAACCCTCTGTACCATTCAGGATTCTTTTGTTTTCCATTTTATATAGTACCAAAATCCAGAAATTTTGCAACGTTTTCTTTGACAAAAATTTGTCTGTTTTCAATTTCCCGACAACTGATACGGCTGATCTGTAAATTTACGCGAAAGATATTATTTCTGGTATACACGGATCATAGAAGAAATCTTTCTTACAGATGCGCTGTTTTCCAGTTCTTCCTTAACCTTAAAGAAAGCGCCCTCGCTTACAAGTTTGGTGATCACAACAACCTCTGCGGTATCCGGTCTCTTGCTTTCTTTCTGCATGATCTGTGCCACGCTTGCCTGATATTTTGCAAAATGCTCCAGGATTTCAGCCAGCACACCGCAGCGGTCCTCTACCTGCAGGCGGAGGAAATAACGGTTATGGGTATCTGCCATATTTTTTACCGGAAGTGTCTTATAGCAGGTGCAGCCTACTCTTCCGCAGCAATCTGCCTTCATATTACGGACTACCTCAAATACATCACCGGCAACCGCACTTGCTGTAGGAAGCTCACCTGCTCCACGTCCGTAGAACATGGTATCTCCTACTGCATCTCCGTGTACAAAAACTGCATTATAAGAATCATTGACGGATGCAAGGGGATGCTCTGCCGGGATCAGCATCGGGCAGACATAGGCCTCAACGCCGTCCTCCTGACAGCGTGCAACACCCAGAAGCTTGATCTCGCAGCCCATTTCTTTTGCGTAACGGATATCCTTTGCCGTGATCTTTGTGATTCCCTCTATATGAACATTATCAAGGGTAACTCTGGAATTAAAGGCAAC
>NZ_JBDGAB010000087.1:0-10413 GCF_040910705.1 Blautia sp. RTP21359st1_E11_RTP21359_211015 | reverse complement strand
TTTGCGGAGCTCCTTCGGGTGATCGAAAGTGAGATCCATGATAAAAACTGCATTCTTTCCAAAGTATGGTATATGTCTGTGTTTTCCGATGACCGGAAGTGCCGAAGGGAGAATCTGGACCGGCTGATCGACGGAATGTATGACGAGGTGGAAGGGAAAAGGGACGGACTGATCATCATCGGCAGATGTAATAAAGAGGCTTTGAAGAAGTTGAATAAGAAGTATAAGAGTGTGGTATCGGTGAACCGGAATTCTACCAATTATGAAGTGGATGAGGTCCTTTGTGATGGGAAAAAGATCGCAGCAGCGGCAGTGGAATATCTGATCTCCCTGGGTCACAAAAATATCGGATATATTGGCCAGTGTCACAGCGAGGACCGGTATAACGGGTATCTGGAAACACTGAAGAAGCATGATCTGGATGTGATACCGGAGTATGTTATCGAAACAAAGCAGACTGAGGCCGAGGGCTACGAGGCTATGGAAAAGTTCTTTCAGTCGGACGACATGCCAACCGGAATCTATTGTGCCAATGATATTTCGGCGATCGGAATGCTGAAGTGCCTGAATAAATTTCGGAACCGGTATTATATGCCTTCGATCATATCCAGCGATGATATACAGGAGGCACAGTTTACCAGACCGATGCTGACAACGGTGAGCCTGCCCAAGGGGGATATGGGAAAATTTGCATTATACCTGCTGCTGGACCGGCTGAAGGGCGGGCATTCGGGTATTGTGCGAATGGAGCTGGAAGGCAGACTGATGATACGGAACAGCTGCAGCAGTGTGGAGGACAGTATGTGGAGCGATTATTGTATCTGAGTGTTGCGGATGCGCAGATATAGTGACAGACAGGATGCAGTTGCGCTATGACCAGAGTATTTGCGTGAAAACGTTTTCATATATTCCTATTTAATTAATGGGAATAATATGGTTTAATGTATTCAATTCAAATAAAAAAAATTACAGAACCACAGTAAACGGAAAGAACAGGTATGATTTGACAGCGAAATGAAGCAGTTACATTGGTGGGAAAAAGATTTCTAAATAAAAATGTGGTTGTAAAGGAGTATACAGATCATGAAAAGAAAACGCATTGCAGGTGTCTGTATCACACTGGCAGCAGTGGTACTGGCAGGAACTTTTGCAGTATCGGGAAACAATACAAAGGATAAAAATCATGTGGAGATCATCAATGTGTCCTATGATCCGACCAGAGAATTTTATGAAGCATATAATAAGATTTTTTCAAAATATTGGAAAGAGGAAACAGGTCAGAGTGTGGATGTGATCCAGTCTCATGGCGGTTCCGGAAAGCAGGCTCTTGAGATTTCCAATGGACTTCCTGCAGATGTGGCGACACTTGCACTGGAATATGATATTGATGCGATCCGGAATGCCGGTTTGATCGACAAGGGATGGATCGATGAATATCCGGATGACAGTGCTCCTTATACTTCCACCATTGTATTTCTTGTTCGGAAGGGAAATCCGAAGAATATCCACGACTGGGATGATCTGACAAAGGATGGTGTGGGAGTGATCACTCCCAATCCGAAAACCTCCGGTGGTGCCCGCTGGAATTACATGGCAGCCTGGGCTTATGCCAATGAGAAATATAACGGCAACGAGACAGAGATGAAAGCCTTTATCAAGAAACTTTACAAAAATGTCCTGGTTCTGGATTCCGGAGCAAGAGGTGCCACAACCTCTTTCGTGGAAAACGGGCAGGGGGATGTGCTGATCGCCTGGGAAAATGAAGCGTTTCTTTCTGTAAGGGATAATCCGGATGATTACGAGATCGTAACGCCGGGCATCAGTATCCTGGCACAGCCATCCGTTGCTGTTGTAGATGAAAATGTGAAAAAGCATGATAATGCAGAAGCTGCGAAAGCATATCTGAAATATCTGTATTCCGATGAAGCTCAGGAGCTGATCGCGGAGAATTACTATAGGCCGGTTGATAAGACGATCCTGAAAAAGCATGCAGATACTTTTGACCTGAAGGTGAAGCTGACAACGATCAAAGATTTCGGCGGCTGGGATGCAGTTCAGAAAAAGCATTTCGCAGACGGCGGAGTGTTTGATGAGATCTATGAAGAGTAGAAGAGCCTGAGATTTTGTAACAGACCAGAGAGTTGTAGAAGAGTCAGAGATTTGCAACAGATTAGAGAATTGTAGAAGAGTCAGAGATTTGCAGCAGACCGGGAATTTGTAACAGACCAGAAACTTAGAATAGAAAAGAGGGGAGACAGAAATGAAGAAACAACAGAGTAAACGTGTGATACCAGGCTTTGGACTGACAATGGGAGTGACTTTGGCGATGCTGAGTATCGTAGTTCTGATCCCTCTTGCGTCTCTGGCAGTATACTCGGCGCGGCTGGGTTTTCGGGAATTTATTGAGGTGATCACACGGCCGAGGGTTTTGTCCGGATTCTATGTAAGCTTTATTACCGCATTTGCGGCCACAGTGATCAATGCTATTATGGGCCTGGTCCTTGCGTGGGTGCTGGTAAGATATGATTTTCCGGGAAAAAGGATCATGGATGGAATGATCGAGCTGCCTTTCGCACTGCCGACTGCAGTTGCAGGTATCTCACTGACATCCCTGACATCCGATAAAGGTCTGGTGGGAAGCTTTTTTGCAAATTTTGGTATTAAGATCGCATATACCAGAATCGGTATCACGGTGGCATTGATCTTTGTGGGAATCCCTTTTGTAGTCAGGGCCATTCAGCCGGTTCTGGAGAAGCTGGACGGTTCTTATGAGGAGGCGGCTCGTGTCATGGGTGCAAAGCCATTCACCGTTTTTCGCAGAGTTATTCTTCCTGAGCTTCTGCCGGCAATGATTTCCGGGGCGGGACTTGCCTTCGGACGTTGCCTGGGAGAATACGGAAGCGTTGTTTTTATCGCAGGAAACAAGCCTTATTATACAGAGATCACGCCGCTGATCATCATGTCAAAGCTTCAGGAGTTTGACTATGAAAGCGCAACAGCTATCGCACTGGTTACACTGGCAGTATCATTCCTGATCCTGTTTGGTGTGAATCTGGTGCAGGCAAGAAATACGAAACGTATCAGAGGGAGGGATGCATAATGGATGAAAAAAAGAAGCAGGCTTCCGGGCCGGTGAAATGGATCCTTATCGGGATTTCCGTGATCTTTCTTTTTGTGATGCTGGTACTGCCTCTGGTGGTTGTTGTAACCCAGGCGCTGAGCAAGGGCTGGCAGTGTTATGTGCAGGCGGTGACAGATGAGTACACGCTGAAAGCGCTGGAGCTGACCATTGAGGCGACGGCTGCGGCTGTTGTATGCAACACGATCTTTGGTCTGTGTGCGGCATGGGCAATGACCAGATTTCATTTTCGGGGAAAAAAGCTACTTACCACTTTGATCGATGTTCCGGTTACAGTATCACCGGTTATCGCAGGTCTTATCTATATCCTGGTTTTTGGAAAGCAGAGTCCTCTTTATTCTGTTCTTGAAAGTGCAGGGATACAGATCGTGTTTGCAGTTCCTGGAATTGTCCTGGCAACGATCTTTGTCACATTTCCATTTGTGTCCAGAGAGATTATACCGGTTCTGGAATCCATAGGGTCCGATGAGGAAGAGGCGGCAGCGCTGATGGGAGCAAAAGGCTGGACAATTTTTACCAAGGTGACATTTCCGCATATCAAGTGGGCATTTCTCTATGGTGTTGTGCTGTGTACAGCCAGAGCCATGGGAGAGTTTGGAGCTGTGTCCGTACTGTCCGGACATCTCCGTGGAAAAACAAATACACTTCCGCTTCATGTGGAAATTCTTTATAACGAATTCCAGTATGTTCCGGCATTTGCGGTTTCTTCGATTCTGGTGATCCTGGCGGTGATCCTTCTGATCGCAAGAAATGTTCTGGAGCATAAAGGAAAGGGGGAAAAAGGCGATGTACGTTGAGTTAAAAAATATCAATAAAACATATGGGGATTACAAGGCATCTGATAACGTAAGCTTTGGTATCGAAAAGGGGAAGCTGATTGGTCTTCTGGGGCCCAGCGGAAGCGGAAAAACTACGATTCTCCGTATGATCGCCGGTCTGGAGCAGCCAGACAGCGGGGAGATCATCATCGACGGAAGAGTGGTCAATGATGTGCCTGCCAGCGAGCGAGGCATTGGATTTGTGTTCCAGAATTATGCTCTTTTCCGGTATATGACGGTGTATGATAATATTGCATTTGGCCTGAAGGTACAGAAGGCGGACAAGAAGTATATTAAGCAGAGGGTTATGGAACTGGTAGAGCTGATCGGGCTGAAGGGCCTGGAGAAAAGATATCCGAGTCAGCTGTCCGGTGGTCAGAGACAGCGAGTTGCTTTTGCCCGGGCTCTGGCTCCGAATCCGCAGCTTCTCCTTCTGGATGAGCCTTTTGCGGCGATCGATGCAAAGATCCGTACAGAGCTTCGAAGTTGGCTGAAGGATATGATCGAGAAGCTGGGGATCACCAGTATTTTTGTTACCCATGACCAGGATGAGGCTATTGAGGTGGCGGATGAAATTATTATTACCAACCGTGGACGGATCGAGCAGAAGGGAACTCCACTGGAGGTTTATCAGAATCCGGATACTGCGTTTACGGCGGGATTTTTCGGGCAGACTTCTGTGATCGATGATTACCAGGTGTTCAATCACTTCGAGGAAGTTCCGGGAGGCGAAAAAGCCATTGTCCGTCCGGAGTTTGTAAAAGTGACTAAGAAGAACGAGGAACAGAAATATAAAAGCTCCGCAACAGAGGGCATCGTAGAACGAGTCGCATTCCGCGGCAGCAGCCTGGAACTGAAAGTCCGTGTAGGAAACACCACACTCAGCGCCAGAAGAAGCCTTGACGAAGAACCCGTCCGGGAAGGCGAAGTTGTGGATGTGTTTGTGCAGAGGATTTTTGTAACGAAGGGAAATGAGGCAGTACTGCTACATAATACAGCTATGGTTGAGGATTGGTTAGTGATATAAAAAAATGCCGCGGAGCGGCATTTTTTTATGAGCAAGTAGCGTTAGCGGATTGCGAATATCATATGATGTGGCCGCGGGAGCGGCATTTTTTTATGAGCAAGTAGCGTTAGCGGATTGCGAATATCATATGATTTGCCGAGGGAGTGGCATTTTTTTATATATGTGAAATTTTCACACCGTAATATTCTGCAAGGGAATCTACCAGATCATCACGGATTTTTTTGTGGTCATTGCCATCTAGGGACATGACACAGGATACCATCTGACGTTTTTTGTCAATGACGCAGTATTGGCCGTAATTGCCGGACAGGATCAGTGTATCTTCCATAGGTCCCATATATATGAAATATCCATAACCATAGCTCTGGTAATCCGGATGTTCCGTCAGTGGATTGTAAGAATCGATATGTTTCTGACAGGCATCAATCACGAATTTTTTTGGGACGATCTGTTTTCCGTTCAGGGAACCCTCATGCAGAAGCAGATGTCCAAAACGAGCCAATTCATCAATCGTCAGATACAGTCCGTTAGCTGCCATACAATGTCCCTGAGGGCAGAGGGTCCAGTCCGGATTCGGAATGCCAACCGGTTCAAAGAAACGATATCGCAGATAATTCAGCAGACCCGTTCCGGATTTCTCTTCCAGAAGAACAGATAAAATATAGGAACAAAAATTGCTGTACACAAAATGAGTACCGGGTGTATAGGGAAAAGAATCATTCTGAAAGAAATATCTCACCCAGTCCTTTTCTCTGTATCGCTCTGGTCCATCGCAGAAAAAGAGCGGATCTTTCTGACCGGATGACATGGTAAGAAGATCACGGATCTTTATTTTGTAAAGATTTTCGGAAGGATTTGACGGGAAATATTT
Organism: Blautia sp. RTP21359st1_E11_RTP21359_211015; assembly: GCF_040910705.1. Lineage (NCBI taxonomy): Bacteria > Bacillati > Bacillota > Clostridia > Lachnospirales > Lachnospiraceae > Blautia > Blautia sp. RTP21359st1_E11_RTP21359_211015. Next base: position 4,558 of record NZ_JBDGAB010000087.1, on the reverse strand, counting down.
TTCAAACCAGGGATAAATATATTCATCAAGAGTGATCAGTCCTTCACGTTCTGCGATACCTGCGGCCATTGCAACAAAAGGCTTGCTTATAGACCATATATTTAAACGGGTTTTGACCGGAAAAAGTCTGAATTCTTCTTTTAGAAGATCATTTTTATATATCTGTGCGTAGATGATATTGGAATGATGTTGCTTTGATTTCTCAAGAAAAATATCTAAAATTTCCTGCATGATAATCCCCCCCCCTGAAATTATTATTCGTAAAAAAGATCAAAGTCTGAATAAAGTTCTTCTAGGTCATGAAGTCGTGTACTGATGGATTTGCACCTGGTTTTGCGGATTTTTGCAACAATACTGTCAAACAGACAATAGAGGCATGAGAAGGAGTTAAATCCCATTTCATTGAGATTGATCTCTGTAATGATAGCGTGGTCTGCCAGCGCCCATGCCGGTGATGAAATGCTGTCTGTGATGGCGAGTATCTTTGCACCATGATTTTTGGCAATCTGTGCATATTTCAGAGACCATTTGGTATAGCGGGCAAAAGAGATCAGAAGAACAACTGTATCCTCGGATGCTTCTGTGAGATATTCGAAATTGGAATCGTAAAATTCGTGAACCACCTTGGTATTTCCAAGAAGCTGATTCAACAGAGCTCCCATCCAGAGAGCGGCACTGTAGGAAGAGCGTGCACCAACAATGAGGCGTTTTTTGGCATTGCTCAGATGGGTAACAATCTGATCCATATCTTCCTGATTCAGATGAGATGCCCAGCTTTCCATGGAATGGAGTTCATTGGCAATGATGTTTTGATAAAAATTTCCGCTATCCAGCAGTGAATCGTCTTTTATAACCGTAGGAACGGAAAGAATATCATTCTGTACAGTACGCTGCATTTCAGAAAAACTTTCAAATCCCAGGGAATAGGCAAGGCGTATGATAGTGGTTTCGCTTACGGAAATTTCCTTGCTGAGTTTCGCAAGGGTGGAATAACTGAATGAATCAAGGTGTTGTAATATATATTCGGCGACTTTCTTCTGACCGGCAGAAAGGAAAGATACTTTTTCACGGATCAACTGTTCTATTTTCATGAAAACCTCCTGTACTGTACGATTAGTATAATAAATTATAACAGGTGTAAAGTTTGATTACAATATAATGGAGTAAAAAATTCTTCTTAATATAAAAAGAGATGTAAATAATGCACAAATTAAAGTGTGTATTTTTAATAATATTGTCAATAGAAATCTTGAAACCTAGATGTTAATATAGCATTAAATAATTCATATGACGTCAGAAAAAGAATTAATTACACTATTAATGTTAAAGTCAATAAAAAAGGGGGGCTTTTATGTCGTCAACAGTAAAGGAAATAAAAGAAAAAACCGGTTACCTGAAACGAAGTGATCTTTATACAATCGGTGTAGGACAGGCGATTGGATCGGGTGTTCTGACACTGATCGGACCGGCAATTCTTTTGACTGGTCAGTCAGCATGGCTGGCATATGTAGCTGCATGTATCTGGGGATTTATGATGATTGCACCAATTCCATGGATCACATCTACACTGAAACTTGGAGGAGGATTTTATTCTCTGGTAGGAGATATGGCCGGCAAACGAGTTGCCGGTATGTATGCAGTAGGATTTTTGCCACAGACGATCAATCTGGCGACTTATGGTGTGGCAATTGGTATGTATGCAAATTCCCTGTGGCCGCAGGTTAATGCGAAATGGTTTGGAATTGCAGCCCTGAGTGTGTTCTTTGCCATCAATCTGTGTGGTGTGGATGTAATGGCGAAGGTACAGAAAATTCTGGTTATCCTGCTGTTTGTTGCACTTGGTCTGTTTATTATTCTGGGATGCCTCCAGCTGAAAAATCCGGTGTTTGAGTTTACAGCACCAGACTTTTTCTCCAATGGTCCATCAGGATTCTTTTCCGCAATCATGCTGTATGTATATTCAACAAACGGATATTCCTGCATTATGAATTATGGTAAACAGGCAAAAGAAGCGCATAAAGATATTCCAAAGGCACTTCTGTACTGTATTCCGACACTGATGGTTGTATATGGCGGTGTTGCAATTGTAGCAAGTGGTGTGCTTCCTCTGGATCAGGTAGCCGGACAGCCGCTTACCCTGGTTGCAAAAAATATTTTAAATCCGGCACTTTTCACAGTATTTATGATTGGTGGTCCGGTACTTGCACTGTCTTCATCCATTAATTCAACAATTTCCAATAACTGTATTCCGGTTGCACAGTCCTGTAAAGATGGATGGCTTCCGAAATCATGGGCAGCTCAGAACAGAAGAGGGGCTTACTGGAAACTGATGACATTTACTTATCTTATGGGAATATTACCTGTGTTACTGGACTTTTCTATCAGTGATGTTGTAAATAATATTATGCTTCTGGCATCAGCATTGGCATTTCTGCAGATTTATGCTTATTTCCAGCTTCCGAAAAAACATGCAGAAGCATGGGAAAAATCACCAATGCATATTTCTAACGGAAAATATTATTTCCTCTGCTGTTTGAGCCTGTTTGCATATATCTGCATTTTTATCAATTCTTGCAGAAGCCTGAAACTTCCGGTAGTAATCATCAGTCTGATAGCCATTGTAGTATGCATGGCTTACGGATGGTTTAGAAGTGTAAGTCCTGATGTAAAGATGGAAACAAGTGTGTGGGAGGATTAATGTTTATGAATAAAGACCAGAACCTGATCAATGAATTTGCTATCAAAACTTTAAAAGAAAATCTCAATGTTATGTATGCGCAGATATGGCGTGAAGGACAGTTAACGGCAGAATATAAAAGAATGCCGGTCAAGACACGCCTTAACACCTGGTCTGCCTGCAAGGGTGTTGTGTCCTGTGCGGCAGGAATCGCACTTGATGAAGGGCTGATTCGACTTGATGAGAAGATTGTGGATATTTTTCCAGAGTATGCACCGGAGAATCCGGAAGGATATCTGGGGGATGTAACGCTGGAAAATATGCTGACAATGACTACAGGTTTGGAAAGCTCTCTGTTTTTCTGTGACTGGCCGGAGCGTTACACAACTCCGGACTGGATCCGATATTTCTTCGAGAATGCGAAAGTGATAAAAAAACCGGGAACAGAATGGCTGTACAGCAATTTTAATACTTATATGATCAGCTGCGCGATTGAAAAACGTGCGGGAGTTAATCTTCTGGAATATTTGAGAAATCGCTTTTTTGAGCCGCTGGGAATTGGAAATCCAGACTGGACTTTGTGTCCGAAAGGGCATGTGCATGCGGCTAATGGACTTTATGTGAATATTGATGAGTTTACCCGGTATGGACAGATGATTCTTCACAAGGGAAATTATAATGGAAAACAGCTGGTGCCAGAGTCGTACATGAAGATGGCAACGTCCAATCTGGTGGATAATTCAGTGGCAGGAAGTCCGGGAAATCTTTATTCCGGTTTTGGATATGGATATCAGTTTGTCATGAATCCGGAAGCCGGTTCCTATCGATCCGATGGAAATTATGGTCAGTTCTGTCTGGCGTTTCCTGACAAGGATGCAGTAGTAACTGTAATGTCTCTGGAGGGGGATTTCCAGAAAATAGGAAATCATCTATGGACGACAGTGATTCCGGAATTATAAGAATTCTGTCTGGCAAATCAGACAGTGTAAGAGGGCTTAAATCTTTCTGGCTTGACATTGGTCAGAAACCGTTTTATACTCCTGTCTTTGACAGTTGCTAAACAAAAAAATCGCTGTACCTTTTGATTTTACTGGGGTTCGGCGATTTTTTTGTGTCGTTTTGGAATATAGTATTTTATCCAATGCGTCGTAAAACCCCCTGCTTCAACTATGGGGATATAAGACGCGTCCATCGAATTTATGCAAGTAATGGAATATGGACAAAATAGTAATTGTATTAACTAATGAACTATAGTATAATACAAATATGAACACAACATATAAATCAAACAACAATGTCGTCTATTCCTGTAAATACCATGTAGTATGGTGTCCAAAGTATAGACGAAAAGTATTAATTAATGGTGTGGACGTCCGGCTGAAGGAGCTGCTCACAGAGTATGCTGCAAATCTTTCTGTAGACATCCTGGAAATGGAGATCATGCCAGACCATGTTCATATGCTTTTGGAAGTAGATCCTCAGTTTGGCATCCACAAAGCTGTAAAGTCATTTAAAGGCTATACGTCCAGAATTTTAAGACAGGAATTTCCCTATCTTAAAACGAAAATGCCGACTCTCTGGACAAACAGCTATTTTGTATCGACGGTGGGCGGTGCTCCGCTGGAAACAGTAAAACAGTATATTGAAAACCAGAAAACATCGCAGAGACAAAAGGATAAGATGGGATAATGCAAAAAGGAATTAAATTTAGGATCTACCCGAACAGAGAACAGAAAAACTTCATCCATCAGACCCTGGGATGCTGCCGGTTCATCTACAACCGGGGACTTGCCATGCGTAAGGAAGGCTATGAAAATGGGGAAAAGATCGGCTATTCCCAGACTTCCGCCATGCTGACTGAACTGAAAAAGCAAGAGGAGT
>NZ_JBDGAB010000086.1:0-10656 GCF_040910705.1 Blautia sp. RTP21359st1_E11_RTP21359_211015 | reverse complement strand
GATTCCCGAGTGGCCAAAGGGGGCAGACTGTAAATCTGTTGGCACCGCCTTCGAAGGTTCGAATCCTTCTCCATCCACTTAAATGCCGATGTGGCTCAATTGGCAGAGCAGCTGATTTGTAATCAGCAGGTTATCGGTTCGAGTCCGATCATCGGCTTTTAACATTTAATAACGCGGGGTGGAGCAGTCTGGAAGCTCGTCGGGCTCATAACCCGAAGGTCATAGGTTCAAATCCTGTCCCCGCTACTTATGCCCAGATAGCTCAGTTGGTAGAGCAGAGGACTGAAAATCCTCGTGTCGCTGGTTCGATTCCGGCTCTGGGCATGTTTTAATGTAAAACATACAAACGGCTGGTTAGAAAAAGCCTGAGTATTAATTAATTTAATATGGGGTATTAGCTCAGTCGGTAGAGCACTTGACTTTTAATCAAGTTGTCCGGGGTTCGAATCCCCGATGCCTCACTTTTTAAGTGGATCAGATAAATTCCCATTTATTGCTCAAGGCAGTAGGTGGGAATTTTGTTTTATATCTGTGGAAGACGGTTACGTTGTGATTCAGCGTAACCGTCTTTTTTATATCATAGAAAATTACTTACTGACGAACGAATCAGCAGAGCCATCGAGTAGGATTTCAATGGTAGGAGTATGTCAATGCGATAAAAAAAATATTATGGACATTTTCGACAAAAAATGTTCACTTTGCGACAAATTTGACAAAGTTCAAGAGATAAAAATGTTATATAATTAGAGCATAGCTGTACAGTATTAAGACTTTATCATAAGAATGAGCAGGAAATCTGTTATGATCAGGATTACTAGGAAGACAATACAGATGGTCATAGAATAGATATTCTGGATCTGGTTTGGATTCTGCGGATCACATTTAATCTGAACATGCTTTCCGGGGGCTTTGCCGAGGCGTAAAAACTCGATTCGGTCAGCTGTGTAGTCTTGTTCCTTGTAGGTGTAAGAGTACTTCACATAGTTATGATAATTGGAACTATGAGGCTTGTTAGGATTATTTGAGCGGCTGACAGATGATATAACAGCATCTACAGGTACGTAATCATGATATTTTATGGCGGAACAGATAGTTATTGCCAGAAAAAAAACAGTTCCGATTACGCAGCAGCCCAGAATAACCGGTAAAATTTGGCGTGCTTTTGGATTTACGGTGACACTCATGATTTTTCTCCTTTCTTGGTTGATAGTCTGATAATTTACGGGGGATTAATTATAAATGATTTCGAATGATCTCGAAAATTTATAATTGATGAACATTATAGCATAGTACAGCAGAAGGGAAAAGTGCTTATGAAGAGAAAAAGTGCATCAAAAAAATTGCTGCCGCTGATGCTGATCCTGATGTTGATCTTAGGAATCAGCATGCCAGCAAATGCAGCTGCAAATCCCAGACTGAACAGTACAAAAAAGGTTTTGTACGTGGGAAAAACATCACAGTTAAAGGTTGTAAACTGGAAGAAAGCCGTGAAATGGTCTTCTTCCAATAATAAAGTTGTAAAGGTTTCGTCAAAGGGAAAGATAACGGCTGTGAAGACCGGAACCGCAACAGTAAAGGCCAGAATTGCCAAAAAGACATTAACCTGTAAGGTTACAGTAAAAAGCCCGGGAATGTCAGTGAAAAAAGCCGTATTGTATGTAAAGGGAAAAAGTCTGCAGTTAAAAGTAAACGGTGTTTCGGGAAAGACGGTATGGAGTTCTGCCAATAAAAAAATCGTTAAAGTCAGCTCTAAGGGAAAAATAACAGCAGTAAAAATCGGAACAACCGTGGTTAAAGCTAAAATAGGAAAAAAAGTATATACCTGTAAGGTTACTGTAAAAAATCCTTATCTGTCTGCAAAGAGCTTAAAATTTGTATGGGGAACAGCGAATACATCCAGGAAACTTTCGATAAAGGGTGATGTGATCAAAACTGCCTCAAGTTCAAATACAAAGGTTGCCAAGGTAAAAAAAGATGGTACGGTTTCTGTAACAGGAACAGGAACATGTACAGTAACCTTTAAAGATTCCAAGAAGAGAACATATCGATGTAAGATAACAGTTGTGAAACCAACACTGAAAAATCAAAAAGCTACTCTGGAAGAAGGGGAAAGTATCCAGCTTGGTTTTAAGGAAAAGGGTGTTAAAGTAAGCTGGTCATCTGCTGATCAGAAAATTGCAACAGTAACAAAAACAGGTGTTGTCCAGGCAGTCGGAGAGGGAAATACATCGATCGTTGCCAAAGTAAAAGGAATAAAAATCTTTGCAAGGATTTTTGTTACGAAAAAATACGTGCAGGATTCCGGACATGAATACACCAGAGGTGAATGGGTAAAACTTCTTCTGGGTAAAGTTGGCTGCAAGTATGAAGAGCAGTTTGACAGCAAAAATTATTATTATGCTGATACCAGAGAAAATGAAAATGGAATCGCAGCAGAAATTGCAAAAACTATGGGAATCATTCCCGATGAAACCGATGAGCAGGATGTTCCATATTTTTATCCTGACGAATATGCAACAAGAGAGTTTGCCGCATATACAGCAGTAATGCTTATGGGATATGAAACTACGGATGAAGAACCGACATGTGCAGATGCGGCTCAGATCAGGTATAAAAATGTTGTAGCTATTGCACTGAAAAAGAATATGCTGTCTCTGAATGGAGATACCTTTGAACCGGAGAAGGCAATTAACGGAAATGATGCAGCTCAGATCTTAAAAGCTATCGACCAGATCACTGAGGACTCAGTAATCGATGAGAATTATGACAGCAAGGTTACCTATGCAACAAATGTAGTTGAAGTCAAAGATACTTCCAAAAATATATACAATGTTGTCCAGAATAGTGACGGAACTTATACGATCACAGTAAAAGATGGAAATGCTTATAAAAATCTGGAAACCGGAAAGGTTGTACTGTTTTCTGCAAAGGAAATGGGAACAGATACAGATATTGCATTAAAAGTCCAGAATATCACAAAGGACGGACAGGGACGTCTGATCATTAAGGCCGGCAAACCGGATGATATTTCAGAGGTTTACAAATCAATTGATTTTGAAGGTGCAGGAATTGCAGATCCGGAAAATATGCAGGTAACTGCAGAGGGCGTTCAATATGAGTATATTCCGGAAAATTCAAGTGAGGTGCCGGCAGGAGGACTTACTCTCGGCGGAAGTATTCCGGTTCCAGGTAAATTGAAATTTGATCTTAATCATAAATTTAATGATAAGGTGAAGCTGTCCGGTTCTGTTGCTGTTACGATTCCGGATGTAAGCTGTAAGCTGGATGCCGGATTTAGCTGGGGAAAGATAGAGGTAAGGCATTTTATTGCGTCAGTTACAGGAAAAGCTGATTTCGAAGGCGGACTTTATATAAGTGGCGTGAATTCAGAGCAGCAGATCAAACATGCAAGTGGAACTATGGAAACAGTCAGCGATGTACTTGAACTGGGACGAGTTCCTATAAAGCTTGGTACAACTGGTCTTTCTGCAGATCTGGTGGTTTCTCTGTTTTATGATGTGTCCGGGCAGTTTGTTGTGAAATATTCCGTTGAAGCAACCGGCGGATATGAATTCAAAGATGGAAATGGAAGATTTATCCATGATTTCAGTCAGACTTTGACACCGGTCACAATAGAAGGATCTGCGAAATGCGGTCTTCAGTTTGGATTAAATCTGACTGCATTGGAGACATGGGATCTGGCGGGAATTGATATTAAGGTAGGACCTGCGGCAAAGGCAAGCGTATCCTATACAGTTCGTGATGCCGGAAATGTGCTTTGTTCTGATGTAAGAACCTATATTTACGCAGCGGGTGAGTTGAATCCGGATACGGTGGTCGGAAAGTTCCTGAAAACGGTATGGCATTATACGTTGTCCAAGGATTTTCTGTCTGATGATGACGATAATCCACTAAAATTGAAGGTTCATTTTGAAAATGGAACACTGGTAGATAAATGTACAGTCGGAGCCGGAAGCATTGAGGGAAGCGTTTTGGATTCAAACAGTAAAGCTCCTGTAAAAAATGCCAGCGTGGAAGCATATTCCGGAACAGTCAAGGTTGAAAAAACTTTCACGAAAGAAGATGGAACTTATTCATTTAATGATCTTGATGAAGGAATCTACAAAATTGTTGTCACAGCAACCGGTTACCAGAAATATGAAAGCAGTTCCATGGGAGTATCAGCGAACCAGATCACATACGCAGAATCTTTCCTGATGGTATCCAGAGCAGAAGCCGGAGATGGTGAGCTGAGTGGAAGATTTATTCATTCCATGACCGGTGGAAATATAGAAAATGTAACTTATGAATTACGTAAGGGCTGGGATAATGTGATCGGAGAGACTGTGAAAGAAGGCGTATCAGCAGATGGAACCTATACGTTGACCGTGCCAGCCGGAAACTATACGCTGAATGCAAGCAATGAAGATTTTGTTTCTGCCCATATCAATGTTGTAGTTCAGGCAAATGCATGCAGTGAACGTGATGTAACAATGTCACCGACCAATATCAGTGCAGGAGATGAGGGACTTCTTCAGATCGTGCTTACATGGGGAGAAACTCCGCGAGATCTGGATTCTCATCTGCTGGGACCTGCTGATGAAAACGGAGATGACTACTTCCATGTATACTATAGGGATAAAAATGCATATTCAGAGGATGGAGATGTAATAGCAAATCTGGATCTGGATGATACAAGCAGCTATGGACCGGAAACAACAACCATATACAAAGGCTTCACCGGAAGAAAATATAGCTTTTATGTATACGATTATACAAATGGTGAAGATGATGCGAGTACAGAATTATCTGCTTCGTCAGCCAAAGTAACCGTTTACCGGGGTGGAAAACAGATCTACCAGGCAAATGTACCGGTTAACAGGGAAGGATACCTGTGGCATGTATTTGACTATGATGTGCAGTCAAACAAGCTTATGCCAGTCAATACCTTTGTATATGATTATGAAGTGCCGGAAGCAAATGCAATGGAAGATAATTCAGGCATTATTTCAGAAACAGAAGCCCTTGAGATCATCAGAAACAGTGAAAAGAAAGTTGAAGAAGAGAGCAGCGAGGAACTCAATATGAGTTCTGAAGAAGGAAAGACGGACGATAATACTGAGGAAGAGATATTTGATGATTCCAGTGAAGAGCCGGAGATATCAGAAAGTGGTGATACGGCTGAAGTAATTGAGTTTCCGAAGGACTCTGAAACGGAAGAAGAAAATGACGGAACAGAAATAACAGAAGAGGATAGTGAGCGTGCGGAGGAGCTGCCGGTGGAAGATATTTATGAGGGATCAGAGGAGTTAGGTCTGGCAGGATAAAAATGTACTGTGATCGAACAGATCTCGCTGTTTGTGGCAGTACGCATATTCGGGCCCCATATGCCGGCACCGGAGGTAACGATGTTGTGCATAGTCCCCTTTTTCAGGTAACCGCAGGAATTTTCCCAGACCAGGCCGGTGATGATGTTCAGAGGGAACAGCTGGCCGTCATGAGTATGGCCGCAGAGATCAAGGTCTGCGCCTGCGGCTGCCACTTCATCCAGCTGACCGGGCTGATGATCCATAAAAATAATCGGGAGTGTTTTGTCAAGGCAGGCTGTAAGCTGGTCAGGATCCTTACGGGTGTCGGACATTTTTCGGCAGCGTGAAGGATCCTTACGGCCTGTCAGATAAAATCGTTTATCTATGAGGACGGTTTCGTCATCGAGAAGCCGGATGTTGGCAGATTTCAGAAAATTCCGCATTCTGGGATCATCATAATCTTTTTTTGCATTGCGGAAGGTAAAACCGGCCAGAATCGGTTCGCTGAGATCATGGTTGCCCCAACAGGCATAAACGCCGTATCTGGATTTCAGCGAACGGAGAATGGCCGCTGTTTTTTTCGGGTTTTTGATCCCTTCATATTCGTTATCAAAAATATCGCCGGCAATACAGATCAGATCCGGATCTTCGGCGTTGATCTTTTTTACAAGAAGCCCGGCATGTTTTTCTCCGATACTGTAACCGAAATGAATGTCTGCGAGCAGGACGATCTTCAGGGAGTCCATTCCCTTCACCTGCTTGTCTATTTTCACATCATAAGTTTTTGTCTTAATATTCCACTGATTAAAAATCCCATAGAGACTGACACCAATGATCAGAAGGGTGCAGACAGCGCCTGTGACTACGAAGGCTTTCCGGGAATACATCCAGGCCGGATGAAGCGTATGCTTCAGGATCAGTCTGCAGAGATCTGTAGTTACGATTACGATCAGGATGTAAAGAAATGTTCCCTGAAAATAATTTGCCGTATTTTTCAGGAAGCGATGGAGCGCAGGGGGCTTCCGGATGAGAAAACAGGTCAGAAGAGAAGTGGACAGAAAAATATAAACACCTGCAAAGCATGCCCGGAACGCAAAGGTCTGGAAAAAATGAGCGCAGGCACCCATCCACAAAATCATCCAGCGGACGATATAAATATTAATGAGAATATATAATGGTGCGAGAAAGATGGCAAGCATGGTGTGTGATACCTCCATTCGTGGCAAGCAATAAGCGGTGAGCAGGACTGATCGCTGCAGATACTTTTTGGATTGATACATAGCATTTCCATAAATTACTGCAGCATGTTCGGAATAACTTTTTTTGATGCATTGATTCATAGAACTGCTATAGTATACAGCAAATAATAATTTTTGGCAAAAGAACATATATTAGGAAAAAGAACGCTTATGGTGTTTTTATGAAAAAATATGCGCTTCTTCGATATTGTCTGGTGTTTTTAGCAATTGTTCTTCCTTATTTTTCGGCGGCAACCATTAATGGACCGGACAGGGTCCTGGCAGAGAGGGTGCCGGATATGGAAGAATATCTCCCGGTCATTGTTTTTTCGCAGATTTCCCCGGATATGAAAAAAGAAACCATAAAAGCGCAGACTGTGATCGCACGGTCGAATATTCAAAGGTGGCTGGGCGAGGGGAAAAATCTGGCAGAGATCCTGAGGGAAAACGGAAGTACAGAGGAAGTCTGGAGATATTTTTTTGCAGAAAAAAGGCAGATCTATGAGCAGGCAGCAAAAGAGACGGATGGACAGGTACTTACATATGAAGGAAAAGTGAGGCTGACTCCCTGGCATAAGAGAAGCGCAGGGAAAACCCGCAGCGGGGAAGAGGCTTTTCATGAAGAGGCGTATACATATCTGAAATCGGCAGATAGCAGTGAGGATAAAAAATCTCCGGATCATATAAAAATCGTGGAAATTCCTGCGGGGCAGCTTTCCGGGGAGCTGAAGATCAAAAAACGGGACAGTGCCGGTTATGTGACAGAGCTTACGATTGGGGAAACACTTCTGGAGGGAGAAAGCTTTGCAGCGGGAATGGGACTGGAATCCGCGAATTTCAGTTTGAAGAAAAAGGATGATATTTATTATCTGCGAGTGTGTGGTAGCGGTCATGGTGTGGGATTTTCCCAGTTTGGTGGAAATGAGATGGCAAAAAACGGAAGCAGTGCGGAGGAAATCCTGAAAAAATATTTTCCGGAGATGGATCTGAAAGCTGAGGATTAAAGAAAGTCAGGCATCCGAAGCAACGTCTGATAAAAAAATATTCAAAAAATGAATAGACAGCCATATTCTGGACACTCTATAGATATAGAAATGGTGACCGAAACGGCAGCTTTACTGTTTTTTCTGTTACTGAAAATGAACATATCAGACAGAGGTGGAAAGAATATGAAAAGTAAAATCGTGAGAGGTATTATCAACGGAGGTGTTCTGGCAGCAGTGGCGGCACTTGGGATTACTGTTTATCAGCTTGGAACAAAGCCCATCGCAGAAAATCCCCAGGAGGAAAATTCTGTACAGGTAGAAGAGACCGGGCTGGAAGAGGAGCTTTCGGACGGGGAAAACGCAGAGGATGCGGCAGCTGCCGGAGATGGCTGGCAGGATGTAGCACAGGATGAGATCTCTGATGGAGAAACCGGAGATGAAGCAGGTCTGTCAGGAGCTTCAGAAGCCGGAGCAGATGGAGTGACAGGAAGCATCCGTGAGACTGCAGGAAGTGGTACAGCCGAAAATGCAGCGGCAGATGCAGATAATGGAAGTGGTACGGATGATAGGAGCGTGTCTGCGGCGGCAGGTGCAGACAGAAGCCGCACAGATGGCACTGGAAATACAGCAGATAATGCCGGAAATACATCGGCAGAGGGAGCGGTGAATAACGGAGCTGGAGCTTCCACAGATACCGCAGAGACCTCAGCTGTCGGAATTGCGGCACAGGCTTTGGATTTTACGGAGGATTCTATTATGGAATGGCCGGTCAGAGGAACGGTTCTTGTGGATTACAATATGGATGAAACCGTATATTATCCGACTTTGGATCAGTATCGTGTGAGCTCTGCCATTGCTTTGCAGGCAGTGGAGGATGCGCCGGTGTATGCGGCGGCTGATGGTCAGGTGCTTTCTGTTGTACAGGATGCCTGTACGGGAACGACTGTGACTATGGAGTTGGGAAATGGTTATCAGGCAGTATACGGGCAGCTGAAGGACCTTACTGTGGCAGAAGGTGACACAGTAAAGGAGGGTGAAGTGATCGGAAATATCAGTGCACCTACCAAATATTATTCTGTAGAAGGCCCGAATCTTTATTTTGCAATGAAAAAGGATGGCGTGCCGGTAGATCCGTTTGAATATCTGGAATGACATGGAAAACCGAAAAACAGATATGCCGGGGAGATTTTTGGAAACAGAGTATGGAGGATACGGGATGGGAGATATATGCATCCCGTATCCTTTGCGTTGTGAAGCGTATTAGTGAGAACGGAGTGAGCAGTAATAAAAATTTCCATTTACATAGGAAAAGAATCTTTTTTACCGGAAAGAAACCGTGTATAATCTATATTATAAATATGCATACAAGGACAGATATAACAGGACAAAAGAAGAGGTACATAAGTTATGAACATTAATGAAATAGCCAGGCTTGCCGGAGTTTCCAGAGCTACGGTATCCAGATATCTGAATAATGGATATGTCAGCAGTGAAAAAAAGGAAGTCATCCGCAGGGTGATCCAGGAGACAGGATATCAGCCATCCTCCCAGGCACAGACACTGCGGACCAAAAAAACCAGTCTCATCGGTGTCATCCTCCCAAAGATCAATTCAGATACCATAAGCCGTGAGGTGACAGGGATCAGTGATATTCTTACACGGAGAGGATATCAGCTTATTCTGGCCAATACCAATAATGATGTGGAAGAAGAGCTGAAATACCTTTCTCTGTTTAAAGAACGTCAGGTGGACGGAGTGGTTTTTATTGCTACCATGTTTACCAGAAAGCATAAACAGATGCTGAAGGATTATAAGGTACCGATCGTGATCCTGGGACAGCATCTGGACGGATATCCATGTATTTATCAGGATGATCATAAAGCAGCTTTTCAGGTCACGGAGAAGCTGGCGGAGAAGGGGAAAAAGTTTGCCTATATCGGCGTTACAGATAAGGACGAGGCAGTTGGTGCCTGCAGGAAAAAGGGTTTTATGGATGCTATCCATAAAGCTAAGCTGGAGGTCGTGCCGGAGAGGATGAAGATCGGAAGCTTTACCATGGATTCCGGGTATGAGATGGCGAAGGAGCTTTTTGAGGAGGAGCCTTCCATAGATTCTCTTGTGTGTGCTACGGATACTATGGCGGTGGGAGCCATGACTTATTTGAAGGAGATCGGGCTTCGCATTCCCGAGGATGTTCAGATCGCAGGGATTGGGGATGGAGTTCCGGGTAAGATCGTGGAACCGAAGCTGACAACGGTACATTTTTATTATAAGACCAGCGGAATGGAGGCAGCAGCCATGCTGGCTGATCTTATTGAGAACGATACCGGGATCAGCAAGGAAATAAAAATGGGATGTGAGCTTGTGGAACGGGAATCTCATAGGTAACAGAGAATATCCTCGCAGACAGAGGAAGAAATTATAAGTTATTGTGGAACAGGAGCAGATCTTTTGGGAGAAAAAGACCTGCTTCTTTTTTGTGTGGTGCTGTGTTATGGCTGAGCAAACACAGAAAAATGCCAGATTTTTTCTGCGATACCTTGACTGGTTTGTCTGTCTTGCATCTGTTCTTATGGAATATGTACAATTTTGACCGAAGAAATTTGTGCGATGTTGCGGATTTACAAATAATAATGCAGTAGTTATAATACAAGTAAGATATGAGAACGATTCCACATAAGAACACAAGCAACAACATAAAACAAACCATTGAAAAGTGCTAAAATCATCAAAAAACTTAAAAAAATGGAAAGATTACCGTTCCTTGTATGAATGGATATATGAAATCAATCTCATAAATAAATGAAAAACAATGGATCAGAGATAATAAATCCCGGAAAGCTGAAGAAAGAACAGACAGATCTGATCCGAAGAAAGGGAAAGCAGAAAGAGATGACTGTCCGGGAACAGTAGCAGAAAAGGAGGAAGGACATGGATTACAGAAAGACAGCACAGGAAATCTATGATCATGTAGGAAAGAAAGAAAACATCATTTCCGCGGCGCACTGTGCAACAAGGCTTCGTCTGGTCATTGCGGATAATGACAAGGCGGATAAGGAATATGTAGAGAACATCGACGGTGTGAAGGGCGTGTTTTTCGCACAGGGACAGATGCAGATCATC
>NZ_JBDGAB010000085.1:0-11126 GCF_040910705.1 Blautia sp. RTP21359st1_E11_RTP21359_211015 | reverse complement strand
ATCTCATCCAGACGACTGGATGGAAGGATGATCATCAGATTGGCGATTCGACCGATCACCTTAACGCCCTTATAAGTAGTGCCTGCCGGCACATTGTCATCCAGTATGCCCCTGATCACGTATCCCCATTGCGGATTCTGCAGGATCCTGTCTACATATTCCTCGGCAGCACGGCTGTATCCTACCAGCAGCACCTGTTTCTGGTTCATTCCTTTTTTGCGCATATCCCGGAGAATGTAAAATATGACCATACGCACAAACCATTCCAGGACGATATTGATCACACAGAAAGAAACCAGAGTAAGACGGGAATAGTCCAGCTCTTTAAAATTGTAAAGTGCAAACATGATGATAAGGAGCCCTAACGCATTTGCCTTCACAATTCCGGCAAGTACGAGACGACGCCCCTGCATTCGCATCGGTGTATAAAGATCAAAGGCCTGATAAAGAAGTAAATATCCCGGAATAATGAATATCAGCATAAACATATATTCCTGGACGGTCTTGGACTGGACCGCCGAATGTTCAAAAATTCCCTGAAAACGGATCAACCAGGCCAGGGCATAGGAGGCCGCGATCACAAATACATCGATCAGCATATGGAGACGACTGAAATTTTTCTGGTTGTCTTTAATCAATTTCCGCCACCTCATTTAAGTTCATTGCTTTTATCTTATAATAGATGAAACTCAAAAGCAATAAAATCTTCCCTCCGAAATATAAAAATTCTGTGAAAATATGATGTCTTAACCGGCAAAACGCCTAAAAATGTTGATCCAGAGTTCAAACTGGAGCTGTATATAACGCGGAAGATTCCTCATGGAAAATCTGACTTTTTTGTTTTTGCGGCTGATCTGAAAGCCGTTTTTGATGCCTGCAAGGTACTCACGTCCGAATCCCTTGGACGCAAAAAACAGGATCTTCGCACCGAATCCCACCAGAAAAAACGGAAGGTTCAGCACGATCTGGAAAAACGGCATATTCTTATAGATAAGATAAATATTGTTTCTGGAAGAATACCGGATCTTGAACTGATTATATCTGGAGCCGCTGGTGCCGCTTCCTACATGATAAACCTTCGCTTTTGGAGCATACCAGTTCTGATAACCGCAGATCCTGGCACGATAGCCGATATCCAGATCTTCCAGATAAGCAAAATGCTCCTCATCAAAATCTCCAATCCTGTCAATAAATTTCTTCCGGTAGATCGCAGCTCCCGCACAGGTGGAAAAAATCTTCTGCTCTCGGTCATAATGGCGGATATCCTTGCCTTTTCCCCTAGCAAAAGCCCAGCCAAGGGCACAGTAATAATTTCCGGCATCATCCATCTTGTCCCTGTCATGAAGCTGGATCATCTTTGCCTGACAGGAAAATGCCTTCTTATGTCTGCGCAGGGCAGCAACCATCTCCTCCAGGAAATCCGGTTCCGCTTCCGTATCATTGTTCAGAAGCAGCACATATGGGGAACGTGCCGCATGGATCCCTTCATTGACGGCTCTGCTGAAGCCGTAATTCTCCGGAAGCTGTATCATGTGTACCCATGGATATTCCGCTGAAACAAATGCACAGCTGCCATCAGTGGAACCATTATCCACTAGTATAACCTCAAAATTACGGATAGTCTGTCTTTCAAGACTGGAAAGAACACCATCCAGATATGCCATTCCGTTAAAGTTTGGTATGACTACTGTTACTTCCTGCATTGCTTTATCCCTTCTTCTTTCCCATTCCCGGAAGGGGCTTCAGGGAATAATTCCATTTGGTTAAAGAAAGATTTTTGTTATAGTATGGATCTCCTTTTTTCAGGATATCCAGCCAGTGACAGCGCATGTATTCGATCTCCGTCTGGAAACGGCGGACCTTTTCCTCGCTGTCCTCAGTGCCTCTTGACTTGGATTCGTAATGATAGAGCTTCACATACGGATCATAGACGATCAGATGGCCGTGGCTTCGCACCTTCAGACAGAGATCCACATCATTAAACGCAACTGCAAGCTCTTCCGTAAAGCCTCCTGCCTCCAGAAAAACTTCCTTCTTCATCATCATACATGCTGCAGTCACACAGCTCATATCCTGCAGAAGAGAAGCCTTATGGAGATATCCGGTACGCTCTGCCGGCATATTCACAAACATGTTCCCGGCAATTCCGCCCATTCCCACCACGCAGCCTGCATGCTGAATGGTGTTATCCGGATAGATCAGCTTGACGCCAACTGCACCTGTTTCCTTACGCTGGCACACGCTCAGCATCTCTGACATCCAGTCCGGATCGATGACCTTTACGTCATTATTCAGAAAAAGCAGGTAATCTCCTTTGGCATGGCGCACCCCGAAATTGTTGATGGCAGAATAGTTGAAGCCTTTTTTCCAGCGGATCAGATGGACCCTGGGATCCTCCGAAAGCTTTCTGTAATACCGGAAGATCTCTTCGGAGCTGCTGTTATTCTCCACAATGATGATCTCGTAATTTTTGTAGGCAGTTTTTTCAAAAATGGATTCCACGCAGGCCTGAAGCGTTTCTTTCTCCTCACGGTTCGGAATGATAACAGAAACCAGAGGTTCTCCCTGCACCGGATACTTCACACGGTAAAATCCAAAATCCGGAGTATGCTCCACGGTTCCCGGAGTTCCGGTCCGTTTGAGATTCCCCTCAATGGCACGTCTGCCGGCTTCAAAAGCATACATCTTGCTTGCCGGATTATCTGCTGTGGAGGATTTATGGGTCCTCCAGTGATAAAGGATCTCCGGTACATGGACCACTTCCCTGGCCTGCTCCACACAGCGGAAAATGAAATCATAATCCTGGGCGCCGTCAAATTCCCGGCGGAATCCGCCCACCGTCTGCACTACGGAACGTCTTACCACCAGAAAATGGCAGATATAATTATTGGATCTTAAAAGATCCAGGTTAAAGTCCGGTTTCAGATGGGGCTGAAAATGTTCAGAAAGATCTGTCGTGACCTTATCCTCATCTGTATAGATCACATCCGCCTCCGGATGCTCCTCCAGTGCCGCCGCGATCTCATACAATGCATTAGGTGCCAGCAGATCATCATGATCCAGAAGTGCGATAAAATCACCCTCTGCCATGGCAAAAGCTGCGTTTGTATTTTCTGCAATGCCAAGATTCTCTTTCAGATCCTGATAGCGGATCCTCCTGTCCATCTCTGCATAGGATCTCAGCACAGTCTGCATGTCCGGATCCTCCGGGCTTCCGTTTGCCAGACACAGCTCCCAGTTCTCATATGTCTGTGCAAGGAGAGAGTCCAGCATCTGTCTTAAAAAACGCTCCGGTGTCAGATATGCAGGTACCACAATGCTGATCAGCGGCCCATCCGGAAATTTGCGTTTCCGCTGCTTCTCCAGTGTTTCCTCGTCAGGTCTGTATGCCTCATACCATGGTCCGTAAGGAACCTCTTCCGGTTCAAAACGTTCATGAAGCCGGATCCAGAACTCTTTCAGGCCATAATGCTTCAGGTATCTTAAGCCCTTCTGTACTGTATAGGGGGAAAGCTTCTTTATAAGTCTGTCCCATTGGATCTTTCCTGTAGAATCATCTTTACTCATATATTATCTCCGTATTACTCAGTTTGATGTTACTGTTCACTCTGTTCTCAGTAACAGTTTGATGAACATATTTTACCATTCCATCATTTTTTTTGCAAGGAAGAGAGGAAATGTGTTATACTGAGCTTACGTATGTATTGCTTACATAAGAATTATTTTTTATACAGGAGTACCATTTATCATGAAAAAATCAAGAATAACCACAGCGCTTCTGGCTATTGGGATCTCCGCTTCCATGGTGTTCCAGACTCCAGTTTTCGCCACAGAAGAAACCGCTGTTGCTGTATCCTCCGGTATTACCACCAATGGGATCAGCGGATGGCCTCAGGGGCCTGAGATCACTTCCGCATCTGCCGTGATCATGGAAGATACTTCCGATACGATCCTCTATGCCAAGGATATGGACACCACGCTTTCTCCGGCCGGCGCAGTTAAGATCATGACCTGTCTTCTGGCACTGGAGAACAGCCAGCTTGACGATCAGGTTACCATGACAGAAACCGGCGTATCCGGTGTTACAGACGGAGGCGCTCATATTTCCTCACAGCTCGGAGAGGTATTTACCATGGAGCAGTGCCTTTATGCTCTGATGCTGGCCTCTGCCAATGACATTGCACTCCAGGTTGCAGAACAGATCGGTGGATCTGTAGATGCCTTTGTCCAGAAAATGAACGACCGTGCCAAGGAGCTGGGATGTACCAATACGGTATTCACCAATCCTACCGGTCTCCCGGATGACAACCAGCATACCACAGCACATGATCTGGCTCTGATCATGCAGGCGGCTATCCGTAATGACAGCTTCCGCACCATCTCCGGAGCCACCTCCTATACGATCCCGGCTACCAATGTTTCCGGCGGTACCCGTAACCTGACAAGCTCTTTTACCATGACAGATCCTGCATCCGCTTCCTATTATGAAGGATGTATCGGCGGTCGTGAAAGTACCACCACTGCTTCCGGAAGCGTTCTTGTCACAGCTGCACAGCGAAATGGTACTACTCTGATCGCAGTAGTCATGAACGGGGCGACCGGTCAGACAGCCAACGAAGCGATCTCACTTCTGGATTACGGTTTTTCCAATTTCCAGCTTCTGAATCTCAGCGAGGATGATTTTCACATCCTGTCCGGCGGCACTGTAATGGTTCCATCCGGTGCGACCGCAGACGACCTGACTACGGAAGATACGGAATCTGATGGTCAGATCTTACGCACCTATTCCTTTGGCGGAACTCAGGTGGGAACTGCAGTTGTCGAGGATTCCTCCCAGGAAAGCTCCTCCGATGTACTGGAAAATGATGAAAACATGGATTCTGCAAAAGCTTATTCCGAATCCAGATCCCAGATCCCGTATTTTGCCATTGGCGGTGTGGGCATCCTGCTCCTTATCCTTCTGCTGTGGCGCATGATCCGGATCATCCGTTCCTGATCTTGGTCCCCTGGCGGATATATTTCAGAATCAAAAAATCCCTCCTATGTACCGGTCATATCCGGATACATAGAAGGGATTTTTTTCTGCCATCTCACCATCTGGGTGTCAGCCATAAAACGGAACTACCAGGAAGATATAGCATAAAAACGGCGAAGCAGCCAGAAGTGCTGTCAGGACCCGGTATATCCACCTTCTGATATTTTCTTTTTTTACAAAACGCTCAAGCAGACGATTCCAGCCGGCTGTCACAAAATACATGGCCGGATACAGTGCCGGCATGATATAACGTCCCTGTGCCTGGTTGTCACTATAATATACATAATACATAAACAGACCCACAGGGATCAGGATCAGAAGGATCAGCAGCAGATGAAAGATCCCTTTTCTGTCCCATTTATCGTACACGGTTATTGTTTTTATCTTCAGCTTTTCACTTCCTGCTGCTTTTCGTTCTTTTACCACAGTACGTTTCTTCGGATAAAATATTCCCAGCATGGTCAAAATACCGATCCCACCCATTCCAAAGAACAGGAAATATGCCTTGCTCACACTATAAGGCATATAGATCTGCATCAGGCCAAAGGTTCCGATAAAGCTTACCAGAACTGTCAGCAGCCAGTTATGCTGCCAGCCCGGGTCCTGATACAGAAGGATATCCTTCCATGACCAGTTCAGCTTCTCCGGTGTAGGGTATCTGGACGGTCTGTAATCAACAGCCGCATATTTTTCCGCACACTGTGCACAGGCTTTTCTTCCGATAAGATCTCCGTCATAGAGAACGGCATTTCGTATAAACCACCAGCCGCATAAGGCAAAGGTTACTGCCGCGATCACGATCCCTCTCCGGAGCAGAAATGCAACTCTCTGTTTTACCGGCTCTTCCCTGCACAGAAGGACTGTCAGGCAGAAAAACAGAAAGCTGCATAAGATCCATCCGTAGGCATTATAGTAGGACAGTGCACAGACTGCCATTCCAACAGCCAGAAGGATCGAATTTCTGAAGCTCCAGTCTCCCGCTTCCAGATAACAGGACCAGGAATACAGGATCATCGCCATGGATAAAAGCGCCAAGGAATCCGTATTTACATATGTTCCCAGAAACAATGCCTGCGGCATAAAGCCTGCCAGTGCGGCAAACAGCCATCTTCCCTCTTTCGGAAAAAGCTTTCCGGATGCTTTCACCACAAAATATACCGCTCCAGTCACAAAGAGCACATCTGCCATCCTCGCCGCATGGAGTAATCCGTCTGCAGATGCATGGAACAGACCTGCGATCCCCATAAATACAGCAGATACCATATAGGAAAGGATCGGATAATAAGCATAGGAAATCCCCCATGTCGCATCACGGATGGTTGGCTCATCTCCAAGAGGCAGCTTTCCCGGATGCTCATGAAGATACTGTGCCACCATGTAGCGCATTTTTTCATCGGGGCCTGCCCCCAGGGGCTGCATAAACGCCCATGCAGTCAGGAGCAGAAATGCTGCTAGGACAAGAACCCCTGCCTGAACTCTCTCATCCTTCCAGATTTTTTTCTTTTCCAAAATATAACCTCCTATATCCGCTTCAGAGAGAAATCCTGGCTCTCCAGTGTAAGGTTCGGATTATAGTAAGGATCTCCGTCACGGAGGATCTCCGGCCAGTGCTTCTCAAAGGAAGCGATCTCGCGGTTAAATCTTGCCACCTTCTCCGGTGTATCCTCAAGACCTCTGGATTTGGATTCATAGTGATAAAGCTCCGCATAAGGATTGTATACAACCAGATATCCGGCTTTTCCCAGACGAAGGCAGAAATCTATGTCATTAAAGGCAACCTGAAATTCCTCACTTAATCCGTGAACCTTATCAAAGGCCTCACGCTTCACCATCATGCAGGCTGCGGTTACAGCGCTGTAATCCTGGGCACAGATGATCCTGTGGCAGTATCCGGTAGCGTCTCTCTTCTGCTGCACAAAGCAGTGTCCCGCAATACCGCCGAAGCCAACGACTACTCCTGCATGCTGCACGGTATCATCCTCATAATAGAGCCGCGCTCCTACAGCTCCCACATCCGGTCTCATACAGTATCCCAGAAGCTGCTCCAGACAGTCCGGGCTGATGATCTCCGTATCATTGTTGAGAAGAAGCAGATAGTCACCCTTAGCATGAGCAGCTCCGAAATTATTGATGGCAGAATAGTTGAAAATACCATCCCAGTACACCACATGGGCTTTCGGATTGGATGCTTCTAGCTCTTTATAGTAAGCAAAGGTCTCATCCTCCGTACTGTTGTTCTCCACGATCACATACTCATAATTGCGGTAAGTTGCCTTTTCTTCGATGGAATCAATACATCTCTTCAGATCATCAATGTGATCCTTGTTTGGGATGATGATGGAGATCAGCGGTTTTTCCTCCCAGAGGAATTTTGTACGGTAAAGTCCAAGATATTCACCCTTTTCGATTTCCACCGGAACTCCGATCCTGTCATAATGAGCCTTGATGGCACGTGCTCCTGCATCAAAGGCATACATCTTGCTTTCCGGATTCTCTGCTGTGGAATCCTCATGGCATCTCCAATGATAAAGGATTCTGGGGATATGATGGATCTGCTCTCTTCCCGCAGCTTCCACACAGCGGAACACAAAATCATAATCCTGTGCACCGTCAAATTCCTTTTTCAGCATTCCGATCTGATCCACGATCTCTTTTTTTACGACAAAAAGATGACAGATGTAGTTTACTGTACACAAAAGATCAATATTGAAGTCCGGTTTGAAATGCGGCTGAAAGAATTTGTGCCCGTCCATAGACATCTTATCTTCATCGGAATACAGAACCTTAAGCTCCGGATCCTCATTCAGCGCTTTCACACACCGGAACAAGGCGTCCGGCGTCAGCTCATCATCATGATCTGCAAACACGATAAAATCTCCTGTTGCCGCTTTCATGGCCGCATTGGTATTCTCTGCGATCTGAAGTGCCTGGTCGTTGCGGATCACACGGATCCTGTCATCACTTTTTTCCAGCCTGTTCAGATAATCGGTAAGAGGAGAATCTGCTCCGCTTCCGTCGGAAAGACAGAGCTCCCAGTTCCCGTAGGTCTGGGCTTCTATGGAATCTACCAGCTGCTGGAGATATTTTTCCGGTGTTTTGTAAAGCGGGATCACAATACTGAATTTTGGATTCCTGGAAAATTTCGTTTTTCTTTCTTCTGCAAGCTCTGCCTTGTCCGGCAGATGCTTCACGATCCATTTGGAATAATCCACCGGACGGTTTTTACGGTCCAGCACCTTTCCAAATACCTTTCCGGTAAGGGCTGCTGCCCCGTGAAGCTTCATGTAACGGCTTCCCTTACGGAAATATACCGCAGCTTTCTCCGCAAGGCGCTTCTGTGGCTGCAGATGTACCAGACGAAGCGTCCGCACATTGCCTGCCTCAAATACAATGTAGAATTCCTTCACACTGTCATAATGGAATTCAAAGAAAAAACCGCTCTTCTCATCGATTTCTGTTTCCTGGTACTGATTCTGTACATCCACACGTTTCAGTCTGGTGATCTCGCAGGGGATTTCCTTCCGGCTGCGATCCTCCAGGCCTATGGTCAGGGGGCTGTTAAAGGCTGCCCAGCCACGGACACGGCAGATCTTTTCCCCGGCTTCCACCTCGATGCTCTCAATAAAGTACTGCGGTTTTCCCTGTTTCCTGTAAAGCTGTGCTGCAGGAACAGAAAACCACCGGATACGTTTTTCACCCTTTACCGCATAAACAACAAGCTTCTTTTTGCCCTCCAGATCCGGCAGGCAGATTTCCATCTGCACACGTTCTCCGTTTACCAGATCCAGATCCTTAAAGCGCTCCAGGGCGCTGACACGCTCCTGGGCACTGATGGCTGCCGGAAGCTTTTCCCCGTCAAGAACGGCTTCCGGCTTATGATCCTTCGGCCAGGTTCCCTGAAGGTGATACAGAGAACTGTCCTTCAGGTCAAACCTGTCCTTTTCTACTTCGTATAGCTCTCGCTGCATAACAATTCCTCCATTGCATCCTTTCCGGTATTTACTGTAAGGTAATGTTCCATAACCTTCTGATGTGCGGCCTCACCCATGGCTTTTCTGGCCTTCTCATCAGTAACCAGAGCTTCCAGGGCATTGACCCACTCTTCTTTTGTGGTGCACATCCAGCCATCTTTTCCGTTTTCGACCACGTATTCCATCTCACAGTTACGGCTCATGACACTCGGAACCTTTACAAGGGCAGCCTCTGTCCACTTATTCTCGGATTTGCACCAGTGGAACAGGCTGTTCTCTAGCGGCATCAGATTGATATCAAGTCCTGCGATCACGGCAGGCAGCTGTCTCCAGTCCATAAACGGAAGCTTCTCGATGCGGTTCTGCACCGGCTCCATTCCGGATTCATCCAGCACACCCACCAACTTCAGGTAAACCTCCGGGTGGCGCTCCATCACCTCCAGAAGTGCTGCCTCCACCTGGGCAAAATCCTGATCATGGGTTTTGGAACCACTTAAATATCCGATATAGATCCGGTCTTTAGCCTTGTCTGTCTGCTCCACAGCCTCGTGAGACAGGATCTCCATCTCCATACTCATACAGTTGCGGTTGATCACCACCGGTTTTTCCGGAAATTCTTCCCGGATCTCTCCTGCCAGTGTCTCCGTAGATGTAAAATATCCGTCGCAGAATCCCATACATCCGCGGATACGGTCTGTAGTTGTGCGGAAGTCACTGTACTCGCTTCCCTTCAGGAAATGCAGCCCGGAAATTTTTTCGTAATTAAATACTAGGTCATCCACATCATAGTAAACAGGGATTCCGGCTGCTTTCGCCCGGTTGGCAAGCAGTTCTGCTTCCATCAGCTTGCTGCAGCGGTACATCACGATCGCTGTATATTCCTCGATCTTTTCCTGCTCTGCCTGATCTATCTGGATAAACTTCGATGCATAGCCTTTAAGGATCAGCTGCTCCCGGAAATGCTCCACACGATATCTGGAGGCAAAGGAAATCTCCTCTCCTACAAAAAGAAGCCTGCGTTTTTCCACAGGGAGCTCACTTTCGCCGAGAGTTTTCCACAGAGAAATCATCTCTTCCACAATATTCTCCGGCTTCTCATCTTTCAGAACAAGGCCCTTGGCATAGCGTTTCACACGTTCTACAGGTGCACCTACCGGAAGTACCGCTACCGGAAATCCCATGGAAATGATCTCCGAGGTTGTGTAGGAGAAGGTCTCCGGCCATACGGACGGGATCAGGAACATATCAATATCCTGCTCCAGGGTAAGTCTTGGGATCTCCTCTCTTGTATATCTTCCTGTCTGGGAAAATACCGGACTTTCGATCTCTTCGTCGGAAGTACCGATCAGTCTCAGACGGATATTCAGTCCATTCTCTTCGATATATCCAGCAAGCGCCTTCACAACCTCCAGGCCTTTTTTGTAGCAGAGTACGCCGATAAGACCAATGTTAAAGGTCTCTGTGGTTTTTTTATTTTTTTTCACTGCCGGAAGGTAATGGGGTGCATGCGGGATCACATGGAGATTGTATACATCCGGATAAGCACGCTTGAACAGCCTTGCCGTATCATCGGAAAATGCACGGATCTCATCACAGTTTGACAGAAATTCCCGGAATTTTGTACGCCAGAGCGTTCCGGTTCCGTATTCTGTGCAGGCATTGCTGCGGTTATCCGGAATACATTTATCGCAGACCTCACAGGATGGAACACCACAATATTTTCCTTCTGCATCAATCAGATTCACTGCCGGGCAAAGGGCAAAGAAATCATGAAGAAGCATAAGGAGCTTCGCACCCTGCTCTCTCTTAAGACGCAGGATACGTTCCAGGGTTCCGTAAAGATTCTGATAGGTCACAAGCTCGTTGATCCAGATCTCATCCACACGCATCAGCTCACCAAGGGCAGTTTCCAGATCATTTGCAAAAAATTCCATCTCATACTGCTTATACTGATACGTAAAGTAAAAACGATTGCTTACGATATTATAGCGGATGGTCACAAAACGGTATCCTTCCCGCAGAGCCAGACGTCTTTTTTCCACAAGATAAGCCGTTGCACCGCCGCCAAGATCATGGTCAAAGGCCACAATAGTAGGCACATCCAGCTTCCTGTTGAGAAG
>NZ_JBDGAB010000084.1:0-12016 GCF_040910705.1 Blautia sp. RTP21359st1_E11_RTP21359_211015 | reverse complement strand
CCTTTGTAAAGGGTGATCTTGAGCTTTGCAGAAAGGTTATTGACGATGATGATAAGGTGGACGATGCCTTCAATGATATTAAGGAAAAGCTGGCCGAGGTCCTGAATAACGGAAAGCCGGATGCAAACATCGGTCTGGATATCCTTATGGCTGCAAAATATTTCGAGCGTATCGGTGATCACGCTGTGAACATTGCAGAGTGGGTGGAATATTCCATCACAGGAAACCACAGAAGCGGTTCCAGTCATACAGATAACTATTTTGTTGAGGAATAGAAATAAGTAAGAGCAGATTGCAAAGAGTTGCATTATTATAAAAAAGTGCTGTGGTATTGAAAGGATATCACAGCACTTTTTATAATGTGATGAAATTTACAAGGATTTAACTTTTTCCGGATAATTATTTTTACATTGCTTTTGTAAAATGCTATATAGATTTCGGAGAAAGGAAAGGGCTGAGCTTTGAGTAAAAAAATATTTAAGTATATCATGCTGGTTTCATCACTGATCACAGTACTGGGACTGGCATTTGTCGTGGGGATCCTTTATCACTATTTTCAGGGACAGCTGATGGGTGAGCTGAAGAAAGAAGCCGTGTATATTTCCAGAGGTGTGGAAAGTACCGGGACAGATTATCTGAAGAAGCTGAATGATGAGGATTCCAGGATCACTTATGTGGATGAAAGTGGAAAAGTTATCTACGACAATGAGGCAAATGTGGAAAGCATGGATAATCACGGACATCGCAAGGAGATCCGTGAAGCAGAGATCAACGGAGAAGGTGCGGATGAAAGAATGTCATCCACGCTTTCCGAAAAAACAATGTATTATGCAGTACGCCTTGAAAATGGCAATGTGCTGAGAGTTTCCAGTAACCAGGCTTCTGTATGGATGCTGCTCCTGCAGCTGCTTCCGCCTTTTGCTGCAGTTCTGATACTTATGCTGCTCCTGTCCGGCGTATTTGCATCCAGGCTTTCCGGGAAGGTTGTGGAACCTCTTAATGGGCTTGATCTGGAGCATCCGGATGAGAATGATGCCTATGATGAGGTACAGCCGCTTCTCAGCAAGATTGGCAGACAGAGCCGGCAGATCCGTCTGCAGCTTGAGGCAGCCAGAAGACAGCAGAAAGAATTTTCTATTATCACGGAGAACATGCAGGAGGGACTTCTTGTGATCGACCGTTATACCATGGTACTTTCTATCAACTCCAGTGTGGGAAAGCTTCTTAAGGTAAAGGAGATCAAAACAGGAGAAAGTGTATATCTTCTGAACCGCTCGGAGGAGTTTCGAGGTGTCGTTGGGCAGGTCCTTGAAGGAAAGCATGAGAACAAGATCCTTCGTCTGGATGGCAGTGAGATTCAGGTGATCGCCAATCCGGTCACAAGAGAAAACAAGACAGAAGGCGCGGTGATTCTTCTGGTGGACGTAACCGAAAAAGTAGAACGGGAACAGCTGCGCAGAGAATTTTCCGCCAATGTTTCCCACGAGCTGAAAACACCGCTGACTTCTATTTCCGGCTTTGCAGAGATCATGCAGGACGGATTTGTGAAGGATGAGGATGTGAAGGTTTTTGCAGGACGCATCTATAAGGAAGCGCAGAGACTGATCCGTCTGGTTGGAGATGTGATCCGGATCTCCCGTCTGGATGAGGGCGGATTGCCGTATCAGTGGGAAAAGCTGGATCTTTACAGTCTGACTCATGATATTTTTTCTACCTTACATGAAGCTGCCGAAAAGCAGGAAGTGCATATGTATATGGAAGGCGGAAGTACAGTGCTGGATACAGTGCCGACGATCATGGAAGAGGTTCTCTATAATGTCTGCGATAATGCTGTCAAATATAACCGTCGGGGTGGAGAGGTCTTTGTGAGACTGAAGGATGGCGAGGATGCAGTTCGCGTGAATGTGCGGGATACAGGGATCGGTATTCCGAAGGAAAATCAGGAACGCATTTTTGAACGCTTTTATCGGGTGGACAAAAGCCATTCCAAGGAAATCGGCGGAACCGGTCTTGGCCTTTCCATTGTGAAGCACGGGGTAAAAACTCTGAACGGCAGGCTGTGGCTTAACAGTGAACCGGGACAGGGAACCGAGATCATTATGGAATTTCCGAAACATCATATGGAAAAGGAAGCAGCAGAGTGAACATAGGTCGTGCAGCGATGATGTTCATAGGCATGCAGCAGAGTGGAAGATGAAAGGCCGTTCTGTTGTATGTATCTGCTGCTTTTTATATCATAGTATATTGCTGGTTGGAGGTTGATGGTTTGACAGACCGGAAGGGTTATGCTATCTTATGTAATAATAATCAGAATAAGCAACAGGAAAGCGGATGATAACGGTCCGCTTTCTGTATTATAATTGGTTCGGAATAATTCCGGACGACTATACTGAGGGGAATAAAAATATGATACAGGCAATTGTTTTACTGGTGTTCCTGATCTTTCTGAATTCTGTTTTCGCAGGTGCGGAAATGGCGGTTCTGTCCATGAATGAAGCGAAGATGAAGGAGCTGGCAGAAGAGGGAGATCACCGGGCGCAGATTTTGATAAAGCTTACAGAACAGCCGGCACATTTTATGACAGCGATCCGTGTAACGGTAACTACGGCAGGATTTCTGCAGAGCGCTTTTGCGGCAGAATATTTTGCACAGCCGATGACAGAGGCACTGATAAGGTCAGGGATAGATGTACCACAGAATGTTCTGAAGATCGTATGCATGATCATTGTGACCATACTGCTTTCCTATGTAAGTCTTCTGTTCGGAGAACTGGTGCCAAGACGTCTGGGAATGAAAAATCCGGATGAGCTGTCTCTGCGTCTGGCAGGACTTCTTAAGATCGCGATGATCGCAGTCTGGCCGGCTACTGCACTTCTGACAGTAACTGCCAATGGTGTGCTGTATCTGATGGGAATCAAACCGGAAGAAAAAGAGGAGCAGGCCACAGAGGAAGAGATCCGTATGCTGCTTACAGAGGGAAATGAACAGGGCAGCATCCAGCAGGAAGAAAGCGAGATGATCCAGAATGTTTTTGACCTGGATGATACTGCGGCAGATGAGATCTGTACACACAGAAGAGATGTGGTTGTCCTCTATATGGAAGACTCTGATGAGGAATGGGAACGGATCATCAGAGAGAACCGTCACACCTTTTATCCGGTATGCGGGGAAGACCAAGATGATATTATCCATATTCTGGACACCAGAGATTATTTCCGCCTGGATGACAGATCCAGAGAAGCTGTTCTGCATCATGCCTGTTATTCGCCGTTTTTTGTACCGGAATCCATGCGTGCCAACCTGATCTTCCGGGAAATGAGGGAAAAACGGGATTATTTTGCAGTAGTGTTGGATGAATATGGCTGCTTTGTAGGAATTGTCACTCTGCATGATCTTGTGGAGACGCTGGTGGGAGATATTGACGACAGGACAGATCTGCCGAAGCCGGATGATATTGAGAAGACAGGAGAACATATCTGGAAAATACAGGGAGGAGCGATCCTGGATGATGTGGCAGAGGTCATAAATGTGGAGCTTCCTGTAGAAAAATATGATACTTTCAGCGGCTTTGTCTGCGGAGTTCTGGAACGTGTACCGGAGGACGGAGAACAGTTCCGATGCAGCTGGAAAAACCTGGATATTGTGGTAAATCAGGTCAGAAACCATACCGTTGTGGAGGGAATCGTTCATGTTCAGCCAGAGAAAAAAGTGCAGGAACAGAAAGAAGAGATCTGACAAAACCTTGTTCAGCCAGGTCATGGGACAGTTATCGGGAGAAAGATCTCCGGGGATTTATGGACATTTTCGAACATGTTGTTGCTTGAAAGTATGTTATTTTTATGACATAATAAGGAAATAACCCGAGGAAAGCTTGTGATGGGGGAGAGAAAATGCCAGGTTTTACAAGACAGATCATACTGCATACACTGACGGAACTTATGAACGAAAAACCATTGTCCAAGATTACGGTAAAGGACATTGTGGAACGCTGTGGAGTAAACAGGAATACATTTTACTACCATTTCAGAGATATTCCGGATGCAGTGGAAGCAATGGTAAAGGAAGAGCTGAATGACATTCTGAAGGATCAGAAAGTACCGGAATCAGTCAGCGACTGTATGGAAATCCTTGTCAACGCAGTTCAGAAGAACAAAAAAGCCATGATACATCTGTACCGCTCGATCCAGAGGGATGTATTTGCCGATTATCTGGATCATGCCGCAGAGCGTGTGGTGGAGGAGCTGATCAACAGGGCGGTCGGAGACTTTGAAATGGATCAGGAAGATAGGCATCTTATAAGCCGGTATTATAAATGTGTATTTGTGGGAGTGATCCTGGACTGGCTACGGCATGATATGGATTATGATATCCTGTCAGATATGCATAAGCTGGAGTATATTTACGAGAAGAGCCTTGAGAGTCAGTACAAAAATCTGAAAGAAAAGCTATGATTTCAACTAAATGAAGATTAAAAATATCCATTTAGCTGTAGAACAGGAATGTCCTCGAATTTTATTAAGGTATAGAAACGGTTAATTTTGAGCTGGTGTCTAAAATTTAGGCACTGGCTCTTTTTTGTCTGTTTTTTTAAACGACACAGGGATGTATAATTCAGTACAATAAATGAGAAAAAATTATCAAGGAGGGAACGTATGGATGACCTGAAACAGCTGAAGCTTGTAAAAAACATCTACATCGTCATGTCATTACTGTTCTGTGTGCTGGGTATTTTTCTGATGGCAAGGCCCAAAAGCTCTGTAAAAATGCTGTGCGTGCTTATGGGAATCATGCTGATCCTGTACGGGGCTATTAAGATCAGCGGATATTTCACGAGAGATGCTTTCTGTCTGGCATTTCAGTTTGATCTGGCTTTCGGGATCTTGCTGATGGCAGTGGGAGTGATCCTGATAGCCAGAAAAAATTTCGCAGTGGATCTTATTTTTTCCGTGTTCGGAATCCTGATCCTGGCAGATGCCCTGTTTAAGATCCAGATGTCTGTAGATGCGAAGAGATTCGGTCTGGCGCTGTGGTGGCAGATTCTGCTGGTCGCACTGGTCACCGGAGTGATCGGAGTTCTGGTTTTTATCAGACCATGTGAAGCAGCAGCTACGATGATGGCACTGGTAGGATTTTCCATTTTACTGGAAGGGATCCTCAATCTATGGGTCGGGATCCTGACGATCAAGATCATCAAGAGTCGGCTTTAAACATAAACATAAAAATAACCAATCACTTTAGATAATAACATAGGAGGAAATAGAGTATGGGAATCGTAGACAAAGCAAAACAGGCAGCGATCGCAGCTACCGTAACAAAAGCACTGGATTATCTTGAGAAGGATCCGGAGACAAATATACCGAAGATCATGGAAATGGTTGATAAAGTAACACCGGATGGCTGGTATGCAGGACAGAGAAATGCGATCCGTCACTCCATCGAGGCAAAGGACAACTGGTATCAGCTGATCCTTCGTATGTATCAGCTGGATGCAGGCGTACGCCAGACATTTTTCCGTAACTTTATTGTAAATGCCAGTCTTAAGGGAAGCGCAACGCAGGAAAAGGTATCAGAAGAGAATGACTGCAATGTACCGTGGGCAATTCTTCTTGATCCTACCAGCGCATGTAACCTTCATTGCACAGGATGCTGGGCAGCAGAGTATGGCCACAAGCTGAACCTGGATTTTGAGACCATCGATTCTATCGTAAAACAGGGTAAAGAACTGGGAACCTATATGTACATCTACACAGGCGGTGAGCCACTGGTACGCAAAAAGGATCTCATTAAGATCTGTGAGATGAATCCGGACTGCGAGTTCCTTTCCTTCACAAACGGAACTCTTATTGACGAAGAATTCTGTCAGGAAATGCTCCGTGTGAAAAACTTCGTTCCGGCTATCAGCCTTGAGGGAACAGAGGCAACTACAGACGGACGTCGTGGTGATGGTGTATATCAGAAGGTTATGCACGCCATGGAGCTTCTGAAGAGTCATGGCCTTCCGTTCGGTGTTTCCACATGCTACACATCCGCAAACGTAGATGCAGTAAGCAGTGAGGAGTATTTTGATCATCTGATTGAGTGCGGAGCTTATTTTGCATGGTTCTTCCACTATATGCCGGTTGGAAATGATGCAGCAGCAGATCTCCTTCCCACACCGGAGCAGAGAATCAAAATGTACGATAGCGTCCGCAGATTCCGTGCCACAAAATCTCTCTTCACTATGGACTTCCAGAATGATGCAGAGTATGTAGGCGGATGTATCGCAGGTGGCCGCCGTTACCTCCATATCAATGCAAACGGAGATGTGGATCCTTGTGTATTCATTCATTTCTCCAATGCGAACATTAAAGAATGTACACTCCTTGAGGCGCTGAAGAGCCCGATCTTTATGGAATATCACAAGGGTCAGCCGTTCAACAAAAACATGCTTCGTCCATGTCCGATGCTTGAAAATCCTGAGCTTCTCCGCAAGATGGTTGAGCGTGCAGGAGCGAAATCTACAGATCTTCAGTCTCCGGAAACAGCGGAGCATCTCTGTGCAAAATGTGATCACTATGCAGAGGTATGGAAGAAACAGGCCGATGAGCTCTGGAGTGAGAGCCAGGCAAAAAAAGCTGCAAAAAAATCAACAACTTGTTAATTAACACTTGATATAGATGTTGGGATACTGTATAATGAACCCGTTTTTCAGGAGTCTGAAATAACAGTTCAGATAAGAGTGTCGAAACAGAAGAGACACGATACGTGTACTGACAGATAACAGGGCGGTTATATTCAGCAGTGGGTATAACTGCCTTCTTTTTTATGTTATCGTCAGGACATAGGGAAAGAAAGGATGGATTCATTATGGAAAAACAGGAGAAAAACACAGCCAGCCCTTATGAGCTGGACGGACGCCCACCTCTTAAGGTGGCAATTCCCCTTGGACTGCAGCACGTGCTTGCCATGTTTGTGGGTAATCTTACCCCGCTTCTGATCATCACAGCTGCCTGCGGGATCGAAGCAGGAGGGGATCTTCAGGTTGCATTACTTCAGAATGCAATGCTGATCGCAGGAATTGTTACACTTGTACAGGTCTTTACGATCGGACCGGTCGGTGGCAAGCTTCCTATCGTTATGGGAACAAGTTCAGGCTTCATCGGCGTATGTCAGAGCGTTGCCGGAGTCATGGGAAATGGTATCGTTGCCTATGGTTCAATCATGGCAGCCTGCTTTATCGGCGGTCTTTTTGAGACTGTTCTGGGAAGCTTTCTGAAGCCCTTGAGAAAATTTTTCCCATCTGTTGTAACAGGTACAGTTGTACTTTCAATCGGTCTTTCACTGATCGGTGTGGGAATCAGCTCTTTCGGTGGCGGAAGCTCCGCAAAGGATTACGGTTCTCTTGAAAACCTTTTCGTAGGCTTTGTAGTTCTGATCGTGATCATTGTACTGAAGCATGGAACAAAAGGCTTCACAAGCTTTTCTTCAATCCTCATCGGTATTATCGTGGGATACATTCTGGTAAGTATCATGGCTATGGTACTTCCTACAACATTTACATATGTAGATGACACAGGTGCTACTGTGGAGGCTACAAAGGCCTGGGTTCTCAACTGGGACAAGGTTGCTCAGGCAAAATGGTTTGCGGTACCGGCACTGATGCCTGTAAAATGGGTGTTTGACGCACGTGCGATCGTGCCGATCCTGATCATGTTTATTGTAACTGCAGTTGAAACAGTTGGTGATATTTCCGGAATCACAGAGGGTGGTCTTGGAAGAGAGGCTACAGACAAAGAGCTTTCCGGTGGTGTTATGTGTGACGGACTTGGATCTTCCTTCGCAGCACTGTTCGGTGTGCTTCCGAACACATCCTTCAGCCAGAACGTTGGTCTGGTTGCAATGAATAAGGTTGTAAACCGTTTCTGTATCGCTACAGGAGGAATCTTCCTGATCGCATGCGGACTGTTCCCGAAGCTTGCTGCACTGATCTCCATCATGCCGCAGAGTGTTCTTGGCGGCGCTGCTGTTATGATGTTCTCATCTATTGTTGTCAGCGGTATCCAGTTAATTACCAAGTGGCCGATCGGACCGAGAAATGTTACGATCGTTTCCGTAGCACTTGGTCTTGGTTATGGACTTGGCTCCAATACAGCGATCCTGGTGCATCTGCCACAGGCGATCAGCCTGATCTTCGGCGGTTCCGGTATTGTTCCGGCAGCGGTATTTGCGATTATTCTTAATATTGTTCTTCCGAAGGATGAGAAGAGTGAGATTGAGAGAGCTGAGGAGATGCTTGAAAAAGTTAAGAATAAATAAGAAAGTGTAAGAATAAAAAGATTTTTTTTCTTTTTTGAGACTGTTGGACTTTATTGGTCTGACGGTCTCTTTTTTTTATAATTTTTTATTTTGGGGATAAAGGTTCGGCCTTTTGGAAGGCGGTAATTTGCGAGAAGGGGAAGCACTCGGAGTTGCGAAGGCCGTCTCCCCTTCTCGCGCTCTTCCCCTCCTGGCCACGCCGCTGTTCGGCGTTGTAGTGGGTGTGAATGTTCTGACAGGGTGCGGGATTCGGGGGTGTCGAGAAGGGGAGGCTGTGCCGATCTGTTGGGTGGTGGATAATAATAAAAAGGATCTGTAAAAGGCGAGATTTTACAAATAGTTCTGCCCTTTTCAGATCCTTTTTTTGTTAGTAATTGTAGGCTCCCTCATAAGCATTGCATCGTTCTTTCCGATGTCCCTGCTCTACACAGGAGCTGCACCGGTCACAAAATTCCTGCTCATAGCAGGTAGAACAGACACATCCCTTACAGGCATCCCGGTTATAAGCCGGCGTGCAGGTAAAAGGAAGAGTATCCTTCGTAGTTTCCGTACTCATAAAGATCACGCTCCTTTTTTCTATATTATAGACCTATCAAAAAAGCGTTTCAATACAAATAATCAGAAAATACAAAAAGATACCTGATAAAAAGTTACTGTTCACTCCGTTTTCAGTAATACGCTTTGTGATGCACAGAATTTATACTGATCGTATAAATTCGCGCGGTATGTCTCGGGCTTTCTGTGACCTTCGCTAACTCCGAGTGCTTCCCCTTCTCGCAACCCTGCCCACGCCAAAGTGTCCCCTAGAAAGGAAAAACCCCAACTCACAGCAGTTCACAACAGCAGAAAAAAAGTGCCAGCTAATAAGGATGCCACAACAGCCCTATCCTACCGGGAGGAGCTCCACCGTCCGGAAGCTCCGCAAGGAAGAACCAGACCACTTTCTGTTACAGGAAGTCCGATCTCCTGTGACTCCACATTACCCTTCCAGGGTTTTAGCTCCGTGGCAAGCATATAAGTCAGAACAGCCGGTGCAAGACCTGTAGTATAGGAATTTACCAGGAAAAACAGCGGATCATCACTGAGGATCTTCGTACAAAGCTTGATCAGCGGATGGATCGCATCCTCGATCTTCCAGATCTCGCCCTTAGGTCCGCGGCCGTAAGAAGGCGGGTCCATAATGATCGCATCATAATGATTCCCTCTGCGGATCTCACGCTCTACGAACTTCACGCAGTCATCCACAAGCCAGCGGATCGGCGCACCGGAAAGTCCGGAAGCAGCAGCATTCTCTTTTGCCCAGTTCACCATACCTTTGGAAGCGTCCACGTGAGTAACGGAAGCGCCGGCTGCAGCTGCAGCCAGAGTAGCGCCGCCGGTATAGGCAAAAAGATTTAAGACCTTGATCGGGCGTCCTGCATTGCGGATCTTTTCACCGAACCAGTCCCAGTTCACAGCCTGCTCCGGGAAAAGTCCTGTATGCTTGAAGCTGAAAGGCTTCAGATTAAAAGTAAGGTCCTTGTAATGAAGCTCCCACTGATGAGGCAGATCAAAGAACTCCCACTCACCGCCGCCACGGCTGCTTCTGTGATAATGTCCGTTCATATGCTTCCAGCCACGGTTTTTGCGGGGAGTATCCCAGATTACCTGCGGGTCCGGACGAACCAGAAGATAATCCCCCCAGCGCTCCAGCTTTTCTCCTTTTGATGTATCAATAACTTCATATTCTTTCCATCCATCTGCAATCCACATGATGATCAATACCTCTTTCATAATAGTAAATTTATAAGATATATATAGCATTTTTATATAGCATTTCCGGAGATTACTGTACCAGATCCGGCTGATCGGGACATGAATCCATAAAACACCATAATAATGTTTTTTCCAGTATAGAGGAAAAATGGATGCTGTGCAAGAGAAGTGCAGAATTTTCCACGAAAGATTTGACAACAGCGCTTTTACATACTAAAATGTACGCAGAGATTTTCTGCCGGGGCAGAGGCTTCCCGCTTCCGTGAAACTGTGGCTGTTTTTTGCGGAAGAGATTTTGCAGAGAATTCCTGACAGACAGAAATCGTTAACAGAAGAAACACAGCAACCGTAGATATGAAACTGTGCACAAAAAGAGGAGAAGCAAACTTATGAAAAAATATTGTGAGATGAGCAGGGAAGAGCTACTCGATTTAAAGAAAGAACTTGACCGTGAGTTCGACGAGATCAAAGCCGAAGGTCTGGCACTGGATATGTCCCGTGGTAAACCTGCACCGGATCAGCTTGATCTTTCCATGAAAATGATGGAAGTACTTGCAGGGGATGCAGATCTGAAATGTGAGACCGGTGTGGACTGCCGTAACTATGGAGTCATCGACGGAATCCCGGAAGCCAAGAGACTTCTCGGTGAGATGTCAGAGGTAGAGCCAGAGAACATCATCATCTATGGTAACTCCAGTCTGAACGTAATGTTCGATACCATTGCACGTTCCTATTCCCACGGAGTAATGGGAAATACACCATGGTGCAAGCTTGACAAGGTGAAATTCCTCTGTCCTGTACCAGGATACGACCGTCATTTTCGTATCACAGAATTTTTCGGCATTGAGATGATCAACATTCCGATGTCTCCGGAAGGCCCGGATATGGACATGGTTGAGAAATATGTCAATGAAGATCCGGCAGTAAAAGGAATCTGGTGTGTTCCGAAATATTCCAATCCGCAGGGCTACACCTATTCCGAAGAAACAGTTAAGCGTTTTGCGCATCTGAAGCCGGCTGCACCGGACTTCCGTATTTACTGGGATAACGCTTACAGCATCCATCATCTCTATGATGACAATCAGGATTTCCTTCTTGAGATCCTTGATGAGTGTGCGAAAGCAGGAAATCCGGACATTGTTTATAAATTTACTTCTACCTCCAAGGTAAGCTTCCCTGGTTCCGGTATCGCAGCAGTTGCTGCATCCAAGGCGAACCTGGATGACTTCCGCAAATACATGACTGTACAGACCATCGGACACGACAAACTGAACCAGCTTCGTCACGTTCGTTTCTTCAAAGATATCAACGGACTGCATGAGCATATGAAGAAACACGCAGACATCCTTCGTCCGAAATTCGAGCTTGTTCTCGCAACACTGGATAAAGAGCTTAACGGACTTGGAATCGGTGAGTGGACCAAACCTCACGGCGGATATTTCATTTCCTTTGATTCTATGGAAGGCTGTGCGAAAGCCATCGTTGCCAAAGCAAAAGAAGCAGGCGTTGTTATGACTGGAGCAGGCGCAACCTATCCATATGGAAAGGACCCGAAAGACAGCAATATCCGTATTGCACCAAGCTACCCAAGCGTTGAGGAGCTTGGCAAGGCAGCAGAGGTATTTGTTCTCTGTGTGAAGCTTGTAAGTGTGGAAAAACTTCTGGAGAAATAAATCGATCACATCAGACTGCCCGGTATTTCAGCACGCGTAATACCGGGCAGTCATAACTATTGGAGAGAGCTCATGGATGAGGAAAAAGAAAAAATGAAAACGGGCAAAAAGTTGGTCATTGCACTGATCATGATCCTGCTGATCCTTACAGCAGGGGCTTATGGATATGGTGTACACTATTTTACAGATCATTTTTTGCCGGGATCTCAGGTGAATGGTTTTAACTGCTCCTATAAAACTGCAGATGAAACAGAAAAGCTTCTTGCAAAGGAAGTGCAGGCATATGTTCTTAC
>NZ_JBDGAB010000083.1:0-13588 GCF_040910705.1 Blautia sp. RTP21359st1_E11_RTP21359_211015 | reverse complement strand
ATCGCCAACACATCAAACAGTCCCTGGTGATTCGGAAAAAACATAAACCCCTTTTCTTTTGGGATATTTTCAGCTCCATGCACATCAATATGGATATTTCCGCCTTCAATGGCATGCTCATCTACCAGTCTCAGGAATGCGTATTTCTTCTCTTCCGGATAATCATCTGTATGTGCTGCATACCAGCAAAGCTTGATCCACCAGTAAGGAACAAAGACTATATTTCTGAGCACCATCAGCAAAATCCTCTTCATTCTTACATCCTCCCGCCTCTGCTTTATCCGTTCAGTTTCCCTGCGATCTTATCCTCGTATCCCGGATTCTTTTTCAGAAAAACCTCATAAGCTTTTGTATAATCTGTATAGGTTTTCGTAGTCATAAATTTCTGATAATCCTTGGCAGCCTGCTGGCTGATCTTATCTGAAATCTCAGAAGGCGCATACAGATAATACTTTTTGTCCTGGATCTTTACAAGATAGGTACTGATACATGGATATTCCTGCTCGTTCTCCAGAACAAGATTATAGCGGATATAAACATAAGAATAATTTTTGTTTTCAGAAATGGAGCCACAGCTGTCGATATTTACATCCTTTACTCCATGGGCCTGAAAATATTTTATCGTGGAGGAAATCTCTGTTTTCGCCTCATCCGATAACTTATCCGCACTGTAACAGCTCTGCATCTTTTTATTCTTGCCTGCTGCTGCCGCTTTGATGTAGCCTTCCACAACCCCCTCCGGAGTTCTGTGGCTGATCTTTCCGCAACCCCTGGCCGCCAGAACGATCACCAGCAGGATCAGAATGATCCCCGCCAGTGTCGCAATGTGGACAAAATTCAGTTTTTTATTAGAGTATTTCAGCTTCTTTACTGATTTTTTTCTGCGTTTTTTCTTTGTCGTCGTCATGACTTATCCTCGACCTTATTCCTCTTCACTGCCTGTGACAGCTTCCTCTGCAGAGCCTTCTTCGTTATCGCCGGTTTCTCCGTCAGCTTTTTCGGTAGTTGTATCTGCTTCCGGATCTTTATCTCTTACCTTGGCGATACTTGCAACGGTTACGCCTTCTGTAAGATTGATCATCTTCACACCGGAGGTGATCCTTCCAAGAACAGAGATATCTGCACACTGCAGACGGATAATGATACCCTCTGTAGTAATCATCATGATCTCGTTCTCTTCGTTGACAGCCTTGGCGCCGACAACATTTCCGGTCTTCTCGGTGATCTTGTAGCACTTCACACCCTTACCGCCACGGTTCTGGACAACGAACTCACTCATAGCTGTACGTTTGCCCATTCCGTTCTCGGAAACTACAAGCAGATAATCTCCCTGAGTGTTCAGCTGCATGGCAACAACTTCATCACCGTCAGTAAGATTCATACCTCTTACTCCCATGGACGCACGGCCTGTGCTGCGGACATCCGTTTCCTTAAAGCGGATACACTGTCCGTCCCTGGTCACAAGAATAATATCTTTGTTATTATCAGTAGCCTTAACCTCGATCAGCTCGTCATCATCACGGAGAACGATTGCTGTAAGACCTGTCTTACGGACATTCTCGTAATCCTTGATCGGAGTTTTCTTCACAAGGCCTTTCTTGGTGGCCATCATCAGATAATGACCCTCTTCATATTTACGAAGCGGGATCACAGCTGTGATCTTTTCTCCCGGTGCAAGCTGCAGAAGATTGATGATCGCAGTTCCTCTGGCTGTACGACCGGCCTCCGGGATCTCATATGCCTTCAGTCTGTATACACGTCCTGTATTAGTAAAGAACATGAGATAATGGTGCGTTGTCGTCATCAGAAGCTCTTCGATATAGTCATCCTCAATCGTCTGCATACCCTTGATTCCTCTGCCGCCACGGTTCTGGCTGCGGAAGTTGTCAACGGTCATACGCTTGATATAACCAAGCTTTGTCATTGCGATCACTGTATTTTCTCTCGGGATCAGATCCTCTGTAGAGATATCATATACATCGTATCCGATGGAAGTCTTTCTGTCATCGCCGTATTTCTCTGCAATGGCAAGGATCTCCTCACGGATCACTCGGAGAAGGAGCTTGCGGTCAGCAAGGATTGCCTGGAACTTGCGGATCTTCTCCATAAGCTCTGCATACTCAGCCTCCAACTTCTCTCTTTCCAGACCTGTCAGTGCACGGAGACGCATATCCACGATCGCCTGTGCCTGCACATCTGTCAGCTCAAAACGGTCGATCAGCTCCTGCTTGGCGATCTGTACGTTGCGGGAACCACGGATGATGCGGATCACTTCGTCAATATTATCAAGTGCCTTCAGAAGGCCCTCCAAAATATGGGCTCTCTCCTGTGCCTTATTAAGATCATACTGTGTTCTTCTGCGAACTACATTCTCCTGATGCTCCAGATAGTACTCCAGCATCTCTTTCAGGTTCAGAACCTTCGGTTCCATACTTCCATGATTTGGAACAAGAGAAAGCATGATCACACCAAAAGTATCCTGCAGCTGTGTATGCTTGTAAAGCAGATTCAGGATCACGTTGGCATTGGCATCCTTACGAAGATCAATACAGATTCGCATACCCTCACGGCTGGAATGGTCGTTCAGGTCTGTGATCCCGTCGATCTTTTTGTCACGGACAAGCTCTGCGATCTTCTCGATCAGACGTGCCTTGTTTACAAGGTACGGGAGCTCGGTAACCACGATACGGGATTTACCGTTTGGCAAAGTCTCGATATTCGTCACCGCACGGACACGGATCTTGCCACGTCCGGTACGGTAAGCTTCCTCGATCCCTCTCGTTCCGAGGATGGTCGCTCCTGTAGGGAAGTCCGGTCCCTTTACGATCTCAAGAAGCTCCTCCATAGCTGTTTCTCTGTCTTCTTCTACAATGTTGTCAATGATCTTAACAACTGCATTGATAGTTTCACGAAGGTTATGCGGCGGAATATTGGTTGCCATACCTACCGCAATACCTGTAGTACCGTTTACCAAAAGGTTCGGAAAACGTGCCGGAAGCACAACCGGCTCACGCTCTGTTTCATCAAAGTTCGGCTGAAAATCAACCGTATCCTTGTTGATGTCAGCAAGCATCTCCATGGATATCTTGCTGAGACGTGCCTCTGTATATCGCATGGCAGCCGCACCGTCACCATCCACGGAACCAAAGTTTCCATGTCCGTCAACCAGCGGATATCTTGTGGACCATTCCTGAGCCATATTGACCAGCGCACCATAGATGGAGCTGTCACCGTGCGGATGATATTTACCCATGGTATCACCGACAATACGCGCACATTTTCTGTGTGGCTTGTCAGGACCATTATTCAGCTCGATCATAGAGTACAGAACTCGGCGCTGTACCGGCTTCAGACCGTCTCTTACATCAGGCAAAGCTCGTGAGGCGATAACACTCATGGCATAGTCGATGTAAGATTCCTTCATCGTTTTTTCCAGATCCACTTCGTGGACTTTGTCAAAAATATTATCTTCCATTCTTCTTTATTCTCCTAGATATCAAGATTCTTAACGAATCTTGCATTTTCTTCGATAAATTCACGTCTTGGCTCTACCTTGTCTCCCATAAGAGTGGTAAATGTCAGATCGATCTCAGATGTGGCAGCTTCGTCCATGGTCACACGGAGAAGGATTCTCTTCTCAGGGTCCATAGTAGTCTCCCAGAGCTGCTCGGCATCCATCTCACCCAGACCTTTATAACGCTGGATCTTATTGTTTCCGTCACGTCCGATCTCGGTAAGGATATTGTTCAGCTCATCATCGTCATATGCATACCATACCTTTTTGTTCTTCTCCACTTTATAGAGAGGAGGCTGCGCCAGGTATACATATCCCTGCTTGATCAGCTCCGGCATGAAACGATACAGGAAGGTC
The DNA here is from genome assembly GCF_040910705.1 of Blautia sp. RTP21359st1_E11_RTP21359_211015. Taxonomy (NCBI): domain Bacteria; kingdom Bacillati; phylum Bacillota; class Clostridia; order Lachnospirales; family Lachnospiraceae; genus Blautia; species Blautia sp. RTP21359st1_E11_RTP21359_211015. Next base: position 9,717 of record NZ_JBDGAB010000083.1, on the reverse strand, counting down.
AGAAGCAGTGTTGCGATATGTGCACCGTCAACATCGGCATCGGTCATAATGATGATCTTGTGATAACGAAGCTTGGAAATATCAAAATCCTCATGGATTCCGGTTCCGAAGGCAGTGATCATTGCCTTGATCTCTTTGTTTCCGTAAATCTTATCCAGACGTGCCTTCTCAACATTCAGGATCTTACCACGCAGCGGAAGGATTGCCTGTGTGGCACGGTTTCTCGCTGTCTTGGCAGAACCGCCCGCGGAATCTCCCTCTACGATATAGATCTCACAGTTCTCCGGATTCTTGTCAGAACAGTCTGCAAGCTTTCCCGGAAGCGACATGCTGTCCAGTGCGGATTTTCTTCTTGTAAGGTCACGTGCCTTTCTGGCTGCCTCTCTGGCTCTCTGTGCAAGAACAGATTTCTCAACGGTAGCCTTGGCAACTGCAGGATTCTGCTCCAGGAAAATCTCCAGCTGTTTACTTACAACACTGTCTACCGCACCTCTTGCCTCACTGTTTCCAAGCTTCTGCTTGGTCTGACCCTCAAACTGCGGATTCTCGATCTTAACACTGACGATTGCAGTCAGGCCCTCACGGATATCATCACCGCTTAAGTTCGGCTCACTGTCCTTGAGAAGCTTGTTCTTACGTGCATAATCATTAAATGTATTGGTGATCGCATTACGGAAACCGGTAATATGTGTACCGCCCTCCGGTGTATTGATATTGTTTACAAAGCCATATGTGTTCTCTGTATAGGAGTCATTATGCTGCAGCGCAACCTCTACAGACACGCCGTCCTTCTCACCCTCACAGTAAATGATCTCCGGGTAAAGAGCCTCCTTGCTTCTGTTCAGGTAGCTTACAAACTCACGGATACCACCCTCATAGTGGAATACCTTTTCACGCTCCTGACCCTCTCTCTTATCCTCCAGTACGATACGAAGGCCCTTAGTCAGGAAAGCCATCTCGCGAAGTCTCTGTTTCAGGATATCATAATCATAAACAGTCTCCTCGAAGATCTCCTTGTCCGGAAGGAAATAAACCTTCGTACCGGAAAGCCCCGGATCACAGTCACCTACCACCTTCAGCGGATACATAGTCTTGCCACGCTCATATCTCTGTTTGTATTCCTTACCCTCTCGGTAGATGGTAACCTCCAGCCATTCAGAAAGTGCATTTACAACAGATGCACCAACACCGTGAAGACCACCGGAAACCTTATATCCTCCACCGCCGAACTTACCGCCTGCGTGAAGAATGGTAAATACAACCTCAACTGCCGGAATACCAGCCTTATGATTGATACCAACCGGAATACCACGACCATTATCTGTAACTGTAATGGAATTATCCGGATTGATATCTACATGGATCTCTGTACAAAAACCAGCCAGTGCTTCATCGACTGCGTTATCCACGATCTCATATACGAGATGATGAAGTCCACGGCTGGAGGTACTTCCGATATACATTCCAGGCCTCTTACGTACGGCTTCCAGTCCTTCCAGGATCTGGATCTGATCCGCGCCGTATTCTGTATTCTCTGCGCCCATGTCATTCCTCCTGTTCTTGTCGTCCGGACGTGTTTGAAAATTCATTTCTGCAGAACCATAGCAGCTTCAGAAATCATTACATCAAATCCTGAACAAGATAAACTGATCTGTTAATTTCAGGAAATACTGTATTTTCATTTTGCAGAAAGCAATTCTCAAACCCGCTCCGGAAGTGTCATTTATACCTGTAAAATAAATATTTTTTACATACGAATACAGAGTTTATTATAGCACAAAAAAGCCTGTATTTCCACGCAAAATCATAGGAAATACAGGCAAAAAAGTATCTTATTAAATGCAATCCCAAAACATAGCACAATATGCTCTTAAAACATATGGAATATTCAGCTACTCCGGCAAAAGCCCAAATTCCTTTAACAATTTCTTCTGGTATTCCGGATCTGATGCCGATCTTATAATATCAGACGTCCTCCCCAGCTCAGCAAGGCAGAGGATCAAACTGTTAATACTATGTTCTCCCCGCTGCATTCCCTGCTGCATTCCCTGCTGCATTCCCTGTTGCATTCCCCGCTGCATTCCATCCTTTATTCCATCCTGCATTCCAATTCCATACCCTTCATCATAGCCAGCCTGTAAACTTTTTCTTATCTTTTCCTCGATCTGATCCTGTATGATCCGATTTAATGCTTCACACATACAATCCGCCTCCCTGAATTTTTCTTCATTAGCCCTTACGATCATCTGCATAACTGATTCGTACAAAGGATTTTTCTGCTTTTCTCTGTATTCATTGAGAAGTCGTTTCATATCTTCCTTATCTTTTATTCTATCAGTCAGACTTCTCAGCCACAGATTTTTCTTCTTTGACAACTGCTCTGTTACAATGACCTGGATTGGGATCTTAGATCCTGTTACGTAATAAATTCCTTCTTCCATCTTTTTTACCCGGCATTTCCAAAACTCCCTCAAATGACGGAGCATCTTCCGGGGATATGCCCTACTTACCAAAGAGATTGTAATCTCCTCAATTGGGATTTCATCCTCAGTTACCGTATCTGCTTTATAAAAAAAGGCATATCCACACACCTTATAAAAATCATTGATGCTTATATAATCCGTCGGACTCTTATATTCAATGATATTATATTTTCGGAAGATCCTTCCTATGTTTTTATTAATGGGGATATCTGATTTCTTTTTGATCACAAGCGCATCGATCTCCATTGGTTTCGTCCCAAGCTGATGCTCATTCTCAAAAATCAGATTCTCCCTTTCTGCCTCCAGTTCTATCTGGATATCAGCAAAAAATGCAGGATGCCACTGCCGCAGGTTAGAGCTGTTTGTTCTGTTATTGTTTACGATCATACACGACTCCTCTGTTTTGATCTCAAGGAGCCTCATCTGAAAACTCCTGCTGAAAAATGGAAAAAAGCATGAATTTTCTGAGATGACAGGCAATCTGCCTGATATATGAAATGTAATAGAAAAATAAGATTATTTTTAGAAAATATGCTTTTACAGCATTTCCATAGAATCCCGGAACTGCTTTTTATTTTTGATAAGATCAGCTTACCACAATATGGTCTATACTGCAAGCAAATCATTTCGACAAAATCCGCACAGTACTTTTTATTACCACAAAAAAAAGCCACATACGTTCCCAAAAATCCTTGGTCACAGTATGCAGCTTATTCAATCATCCACGATCACGTTACCTACGATCCGTACCACAATTACACCTGATCATTCAGCAGAATCTTCTCCATCCAGAAGCGCCTTATAAATATCCCGCTTGGAAACACCACGATCCTTGGCAGCAAGCTTCATGGCATCCTTCCTGGAATTCCCCTGCTGCTCATACATCGCCACATGCTCCGCAATGGAAATCTCCTCCCAGGAAGCACGCTTCTCCGCCTCCATCTCACTGCGGCTCCTGCCCTCGATCACAAGAACACACTCACCCAGCGGCTTCTCATCTTTATAAAAATCCATCAGATCATCGATCGTAGTCCGGAATGCCGTCTCATGCTTCTTGGTCAGCTCTCTGCAAAGAGTCATCCGGCGGTTGCCAAGCGCCTCTCTGAGCTCACCAAGAGTCCGTACAAGCCTGTGAGGTGCCTCATACAGAATAATAGTCCTGGTTTCACAGGAAAGCTCCTCCAGGATCGTTTTTCGTTCTTTCTTATCCGCCGGAAGAAAAGCCTCGAAAGCAAAACGCCTGGTATGCAGGCCTGACAAAGTCAGAGCAGTGATACAGGCAGCAGGACCCGGAAGTGAAGTCACTTCAATTCCGGCTTCATAACACATGGCGGCAAGCTCCTCCCCGGGGTCTGAGATACCCGGAGTACCTGCATCTGTGATCAACGCAATGTTTGTACCCGCCAGCAGCTTTTCCACGAGGACATGGCCCTTATCGATCTTATTGTATTCGTGGTAGCTGGTCATGGGGGTTTTTATATCAAAATGATTCAGAAGTTTTATGCTGTTGCGGGTATCCTCCGCAGCGATTAAGTCCACTTCCCGAAGGGTTCTTAGTACTCGAAGGGTGATGTCTTCGAGGTTTCCTATGGGGGTGGCGCATAAGTATAGTTTTCCGTTTTGTTTCATATTTGCCTCTTTTCTCGCTTGACCGCGGGGAGTTGTTTTCCACTTGGCCGTGGGGGAGTTGTTTTGCTTAACCGCGGGGGGATATTCCGCTTAACCGCGGGGGATATTCCGCTTGACCGCGGGGGTTTGTTTAAGTTTGGGAACTTTGAAAACCGCAAAGGGGCCGCAAAGCCGCGCCCCCTCTGCACACCCCTTGGGCTTTTTTTAAGTAGTGCAAGGGATTCGTTGTTCTTATTTGTTGACTTGTGTCTGTATGCTTCGGTATTCAGCGCACTACGCTGTGCCGATGTTGTTTTATTTCTTCACTTTCTCTGTGATTCACTTCCGGCAAGATGCCTGTATTCTTCGGTACTCAGCGCGCCACGCTGTGCCGATGTTGTTTTATTTCTTCACTTTCTCTGTGGTTCACTTTCGGCAAGATGTCTGTATTCTTCGATACTCAGCGCACTATGCGTTGCGATCTCTCGCTTTGAATCTCAGCCTGCCTCCCCTCGCCGTCCCTTCACCAACCGAAGTACCACAGCCACCACTACCTCCCAGCCATCCAGCGCAGCGCCGATGGCCCAAAACCTCCCGAGTAGCCTCCCAATCTCTCACAACCAAACAACCAACCAGGCAGCCACCCTAAGCCACAATATCACAACATTCACACCATCCGATACAACTCCAAAACATCCTCCGTATAAACCCCAGGCCGCTCATAAACCACCAGCGGCCGCTCAACCCGGATCCTGGAATTCCCGCCCTTACAAGCCTCGATCAACACCATATTCGGCTCCTTATCAATAAAAGGATACACCAGCTGCATCCTCTTAGGCTCCAGCTTATACTTCGTCAAAGTCACCATCAGCTCCACAAGCCGAAACGGCCTGTGCACCAGAAAAAACCGCCCCCGGTCCTTCAGGACCCGGGCAGCCTGACAAGCCACATCATCAAACGAACACAAAATCTCATGCCTCGCGATCGCCTTCGGAAGATGCGGATTCGTCAACCCATGCTGCCCGATCATATACGGCGGATTACACGTCACCACATCAAAAGAAGCCGCCCCAAAAATCCCGGCAGCCTCCCTGATATCACCCTCAACGATCCGAACCCTGTCCTCAAGACCATTATACCTCACACTACGGTCAGCCATCTCCGCACACTCATGCTGGATCTCCAGCCCCGTGAAATGCTCCCCATCCGTACGATCAGAAAGCAAGATCGGAATGATCCCCGTACCGGTCCCCATATCCAGCGCAACCTCACCCCTCTTCACCCGGGCAAAACCAGACAACAGAACCGCATCCATCCCAAAGCAAAACTTCTTCGGATCCTGGATCACAAACAACCCATTCTGAAGATCATCCACACGCTCACCGCAATAAACCAGATCACTTCTCATTCGGCTTCGAATCTCCCTTTTTAACCTCTTTCTCCTCGTGGTCAGCAGAACCACCCTTACCCTTTTTTCTCTTAGGACGGAACCTCAGATCACGGACCGGAAACTCCTGGATCTCCTTCTCGTCATTCACCTCAACCACGATCTTAACCATCTGCCTGAGAACATTCACACTCTGGACCGTACCCGAAACACCCTGCGGCGTCGTTACCATATCACCGATACCCGGAAGATTCCGGTTCAGCTCCTCATAAGTCTCCTGCTCATTCTTCAGACAGCACATCAGACGACCACAGACACCAGAAATCTTCGTCTGGTTCAGAGAAAGATTCTGCTCCTTCGCCATCTTGATGGAAACCGGCGCAAACTCCGAAAGATACGTATGACAGCAAAGCGTCCTTCCACAGATACCAATACCTCCAAGGATCTTCGTCTCATCACGGACACCGATCTGACGAAGCTCGATCCTGGTCTTAAACACAGACGCCAGATCCTTAACCAGCTGCCGGAAATCAATACGGCCATCCGCTGTAAAATAAAACAGCACCTTGTTATTATCAAAGGTATACTCCGCATCGATCAGCTTCATATCAAGCTCATGCTCACGGATCTTCTTCTTACAGATCTTAAAAGCCTCTTTCTCCTTCTGGCGGTTCTCAGCCTCATGATCCTCGTCCTCCTTCGTTGCAACACGGAGAACCTCCTTCAGCGGATGGACCACCTCGTCCTCCTTCACACTGCGCGGCTCCAGGACAACACGGCCATACTCCACACCACGGGCAGTCTCCACGATCACATGATCGCCGACCTTTACCTTATAATTCTTAGGATTAAAATAATAAATCTTACCAACGTTACGAAATCTGACTCCAACTACCTTTTCCATTCTATTTCTCCCTAATTGTCAGGAACAGGAGCTCCAGGGCAAGTTCGAGATTAACATTTGCACGGAGACGCACCTTCGTCTTCTCCAGTGCCTCAAGGATTTTTTCGATATTCTCATAAGAACGCTCGCTGGCCTGCTCTCTGATAAAATTAATCTCCTGTTTAAAAACCAGGTTGTCAATTTCCCTTGTTGCCTTAAACATCAGAACATCGCGGAACCAGAACTGGAAAATATCCAGATAATCATTGATATTATTCTTATCAGCAGTCAAAGTCTTGATTGCCTCTGTCAGCTCATAAACCTCCATGGAATTGGCATATTTCAAAATCTTCAGGGCATTGGCAGTCATATCTGCAAACTCCTGAGAAGTCGCAGCCTCCTTCGCCTTGCCGATACTGCCCTGCGCATAAGACGCATCGATCTCAGCCTGATAATCCGGCACCTGAAGATGCTCCATCAGATATTCCTTCACAAGACTGTCATCCACCACCTTCAGATCCAGACGCACACATCTGGAACGGATCGTAGGAAGAAGACTGTCGATATTGCTTGTCAGCAGCATGATCACCGCATATTCCGGCGGTTCCTCGATAGTTTTCAAAATGGCATTCTGCGCCTGCACCGTCATCATCTCCGCATCCGGAATGATATAGATCTTATACGGACTGCAGTACGGCTTGATATCCACATCACGCACAACCTGGTCACGCACCTCGTCAATGCTGATGCTTCCAGGCTTCTCATGAATTACTGTAATGATATCCGGATGATTCTTGCCGATCACCTTCTTACAGGAATCACAAGTCATACACGGTTCAGACTCTCCCGATTCACACTGCAGCGCTGCCGCAAAAGTCCCCGCAAGAAGCTTCTTGCCGGAACCGGCTTCCCCTGTAAAAATATAAGAGTGGGATACCTTCCCTGTCTCTATCGCATTCTTCAAATGCCTGATTATATCGTCATGGCCGATGATGTCATGAAATCCTGCCATAAGAATCACCTCTTTCTGCCTTTTGTGCCCTCCGTTATACCCGGCGGACATCTTTCAACTAATTATAACATAATCTTCTGTATAAAAAAAACTATTTTTCCTTATTGTACAGATTTTATATAATTTACGATCTCCTTCACACATTCATCCAGATTATGATTCTCAAAACGCTTCCATATACCTGCTTTAAGAATATTTTCCTCGGAAAAATCATTCTGGTCTGCAAGAAAACGCCTGCACATCTCCTCGTACTTCGGCACCTCCTGGGTCTTCTCCCTGGCAAGCGCACGCTCCAGACGCTCTCCGTCTTCCACCTCTATATAAATAGGCCACATCACTTCATTGCCGTAATACTCCCGGAGCCTCACAAAAGACTCCAGTGTACCGATCCCCAGATAGCTGTCATTACCCACAGACACCTGCCCGTCATCCGCAGTAAAATATGTCCACGGCCCGTAAACCGTCTGATAAGTACGCGCCTCGATCAGCTTCCCGTTTCTTCGGAACTCCTTCAGTTTATTCTCATCTGCAAAAAAATATTCTCTTCCGTTCTCCTCTCCATCCCGAATCGGACGGGTAGTATAGATCACAAGCCGCTTAAGCCCCAGCTCCTGATCCTTCTCCAGCTGTCTGTAAATACTGTCCTTACCGGAAGAGCTTTTTCCCATAATGTAAAAAATCTTTCCCATATGTCTCCTCTGCTGCATATGCGTTACTATACACGCTCTGATCCGTAATACACAGATCCGTCTGCTGCCACGCACCTCACATCTCATTTCTCACAACACACACCGTCTCACTGGTCTGGTCGCTCAGGCCCTGGACCTCAAAGCCCTGTTCCAGGTATCTTCTCACATTTTTTACGAAATGTCCAGAAATCTGTTCCCCCGGAACGATCAGCGGGATCCCCGGCGGATAAAGATACGCAAACTCCCCGGACGTCCGTCCGATACACTCATCCAGCGGACACCGCTCACTCTCCGCATCCATAGCCTGGGAGATCCGCATGACCTGCTTCATTTTTCCGTTTTTCAAAGGCTCCTTCTCCACAGCCTCTTCTCTGTATTTTAACGATTCACGGCGGTCGATCTCTTCAATAGCATCACAAAGCCTCTCAAAGCCCTCCGCCGTATCACCCACAGCCGCCAGCGCCAGCACATAATTCTCCGCCTCCATCTCCATTTCCAGATGAAACTCCCTCCGGAGGATCTGATGCAGCTCCCGGCCGTTCAGCGAACTGTCCACAGTAGAAAGCAATATCTTGGATCTGTCAAAATCAAAAACTCTCTGGCACTCACAGGCCTGCGGCGTTACCAGCCGGATATACTTACACTCGGAAAGACGCCTGCGTGCTTTTTCCAGATTCTCCGTAAACACACGGAACATCTCATCCCCCTCACGCTCCAGCTTATCCATGCACGCATCAATGCTGCTCATAAGAATATAAGAAGGACTACTGCTCTGATAGATTCCCAGAAAACGCTTCAGTTTTTCCCGGCTTACACGATCACTGCACAGGTGGATCACCCCCGTCTGGGTCAGACAGGGCAGCGTCTTATGCACACTGTTGATCACCACATCCGCACCAAGCTGCGCCGCAGACACCGGAAAATAATCCGAAAACCGAAAATGCGCCCCGTGAGCCTCATCCACGATCAGCGGCACACCATAGTGATGCGCGATCTCCGCGATCCTAGCCACATCCGACACGATCCCGTCATAAGTCGGCGAAGTGATCAGCACCGCCTGGATCTCCGGATTTTCCGCCAGATACATTTCCACACGGCCGGGTGAAATTCCTCCGTTTATCCCCAATTTCGGATCTTCATGTGGATAAATATACGTGGCACTCAGCTCCCGCAGATAAATCGCATGGTAAACCGCCTTATGGCAGTTCCTTGCCACCAGGATCTGTCCCCCCTTATCCACAGCCGCAGACACCGCCGCCAGGATCGCCCCGGAGCTTCCATTAATACTGTAAAAACTCTCCGGCACACCATAAAGCCGTGCGACATCCTCCTGCGCCCTTTTCAAAATATCCTCAGCATGATGCAGGTTATCAAACCCGTCAATCTCCGTAATATCCCTCTCCACCGGAAAATCCCCATCCACAGCCAGCGGATTCCTCTTATGCCCCGGCATATGAAACGGATAAAAATCACTCTTACCGTACGCTTCCAGTTTCTTGTATAATCTGTCTTCCATAGTTCGTCCTTTCAAAAAATCCACCTCTGTTACTTTCCCCATATCAATATCATAGTTAGTTTCATTATACCTGAAACGAATTTTTCTGTCACTGACGATTATCCATATTTCAGATTTTTGCATCTAAGTCGGATGTATA
>NZ_JBDGAB010000082.1:0-13779 GCF_040910705.1 Blautia sp. RTP21359st1_E11_RTP21359_211015 | reverse complement strand
TGCCACAGGAAAAAAGACTCCGGAGCCTTTTTCTCCGGTCCGGAGTCTTTTCCTATCTGGCAATGCAGGGTTTACATTTACATTTTACCAGAGTTTTCTGTAGATTTCTTTTACTTCCTCTTCTGTTACATCACGCATGGTATTCTGAGGACTTCCACTGTCCATGGCATCATGTGCCATTTTGTCGATGACGTTGAAGAACTCTTCTTTATTGATACCGAACTGCTCCAGAGTCGGCGTATCCAGTTCATTTACAAGTGACTCTACTGCTTTCAGGAATTTCTCAGCCGCTTCCTGATCAGAATCAGTTGCATCCGCCACACCAATATCACGTCCCAACGCTCCGAATCTGTCGTATGCTCCGGGAAGCGCAAAGGTAAGGCACTCCTTCAGAAGCATGGCATTGGAAAGTCCGTGTGCTACATGGAACAGTGCTCCGATCGGACGGCTCATTCCATGGATAATGGTAACAGATGCATTGTTAAATGCGATTCCTGCCTCAAGAGCAGCGACAGACATCTGTACACGAGCTTCTTCATTCTTTCCGTCTTTATATGCAACCGGAAGATATTTAAAGATCCTCTTTACTGCAGATACTGCAAAAGTATCGGAAAGTGTCTGTGCTTTTCTGGATGTATAAGCTTCCACACAGTGGCAAAGTGCATCAAGACCCGTTGCTGCTGTGATCTTTGGAGGTGCAGTCATAGTAAACTGCGGGTCGATAATGGCAAGATCCGGCATAAGAACTTTGCCTTTAAGAAGCATCTTGATGTCTTTTTTGGTATCCGTGATAATCGTGAACTGTGTTGCCTCAGATCCCGTTCCTGCTGTGGTAGGGATCGCCGCCATTGGCGGCATCTTTACATCGATCACTTTTCCCATGTAGTCGGAAATGCTTCCACCGTTTACTACCAGTGAGCCGATGGCTTTCATGGAGTCAATGGGGCTTCCGCCTCCCAGAGCTACCAGGAAGTCACAGTTCTCATCTTTATAGATCTGTAAGCCTTTTTCGACCATGGTATCTGTTGGCTCACCACAGATGTCAGAATAAATGCTGTATTCAATGCCCTGATTTGTCAGCGCCTTCTCAACTTTTGCACAGTTTCCCAGGTCGAGCATTACTTTATCGGTTACGATCAGAGCTTTTTTACCAAGGAGTTTCAGTGCTCCTTCTGCCATGTCCAGTGCTCCGGAACCGGAAATAATTTCTCCAGGTACAATAAATTCTCTTGCCATTGTCAAAATCTCCCTTCAGTCAGTACAATTTTTTTCATAATAGCAGCAGGTCTACTGCTGTCCGTTCCTCACGAACAACAGCATTTTCCTCTTCCTGCTGCCTGTTATTTACGATCCAGTATCAGTATCTCCGAATCCTTAAAACTCGGCGTCATGAAGCCAGGTATATCTCTCATCCTCGCAGCGGTCTGTCTGCAGCCACGGATTTCCGTCAATGTGGCGAATCATCCAGCATGTATACATCTGATATCCAGGTGCAACTGCCTGCGGATGAAGCTCTCCTCCTGGAATTGCGGAAAAGCTCTCGTCTGTACTCTTAAATACCTGATCACCGACAAAGCTTGCTCCAAATCCTTCCGGATGATCAAATTTGAAAAAGTATGTCTCAGGCTGCGGATGTCTGTGTGGCAGGTATCCGGACCAGTTTCCTCTGTCATTGAGAACCTCACCAAGAACCATATTGGACTCCGGTGAAATGTCATGATCGAAGATGGTGTTTACTCTTCTCTTCGCAACATTTCCGAACTTGCCTACGCAGGAATATCCCCACGGAGCATCTTCCGGTTTGTAGAGTTTTGCACCGAAATCTTTCTCGTTCTTTGTGCACTGAACAAGGATCTGTGACTCTGCATTTGCTACAACTGTAATCTCAGTTCCTGTGCATCCGTGAACACACCATGGTCCCTCTGTGAACACGTCTTTTCTGGTTGCTGTTGCTTCGCTTCCGTTCCATTTATAGATGATATTTCCGGAGAGGAGGAGAACTGCTGTCTCCTCACCCTCTCTTAAAAATGTTCTTGTCTCCCCTGCTTTCATACGGTAAACACGGATGTCCATCATCATGGCCTTGTACTCATTATCGTATGTTGTAAGAATCTTTTCGCCTTTTTCGTCATATTCCGGATAACCAAATACTTTACTCATTTTCTTACCTCCCAGATTAGTACAGTCTTGCCTCTTCACGGCCTTTCATAACTCCTTCGCAGGCCTTTCTTACGCTTTCTTTCTCAGATGTTGTTGCGATTCCTACATCCCACCATGACTCATATCCGTCTGTCATAGTCTTCGGGATAACCTTCAGATCAAAGAGGCATGCGATCTCCTGCTTTTTGGCATCTTCCAGAGCATCTACCAGCTCCTGGATTGTGCGGCAGGTATAGGTCTTCAGGCCATAGCCTTCGCCGATCTTTGCATAATCTACAGGGATCAGATCTCCAGTCGGTTTCTTGCCGTCTGTATAACGGAACTCTGTTGCAAGGCTTCCGATTCCGTGGTTCATCTCAAGGTTGTTGATGCAGCCAAATCCGCAGTTATCGAATACCATGATATTGACTTTCTGTCTCTCCTGCATGATAGTCATGATCTCACTGTGGAGCATCTGAAAGCTGGAATCTCCAACTACGCAGTATACTTCATTATCCGGCTCAGCAAATTTCACACCGAGGGTAGCGGCAACCTCATATCCCATACAGGAATATCCGTACTCTGCATGATATCCGCCACGTTTGTCTGTTCTCCACATACGCTGCATACAGCTTGGAAGGGAACCGCCTGCTGTGATGATGGTTGCATCTTTGTCGATAGTTCTGTTGATTGCTGCAAGTGCTGCTGTCTGTGTGATCTTTCCGTTTGTAAGCTTTACATATTCCGGAATCGTACGAGGATCTCTTGCCTTGATCAGCGGCTCAAAATCATCTCCTGTGTACTCAATGCTTCCAAGGCGCTCCATCTCTTTATCCCATGCAGCTTTTGCTTTCTCGATCTCATCTGTATATGCAGATTTATATCCTCTTGCACGAAGCTTTTCTGCTAGTGCTTCTACGGTAGCTTTTGCATCACCCACTGCTTTTACTGCATCCATCTTGTATGCGTGGAATCTGCAGTTGTTGATACTTACAAACTGAACATCCTCATTCTGGAACAGATGCTTGGAGCTTGTTGTAAAGTCAGACATTCTGGAACCGATAGAAATTACCACGTCTGCGTCTTTACCGATGATGTTGGAAGCGTAGGTTCCTGTTACACCGATACCGCCAAGACAGTACGGATTGCCAGACTGGCAGGCACTCTTTCCGGCCTGTGTCTCGCCGAATGGGATCTTGAACTCTTCACAGAATTTCTCAACAGCTTCTCCAGCTTCTGAGTAACGGACACCACCACCAACAACGATAAGCGGTTTCTTCGCTCCTGCGATGACCTCTGCCACATCCTCAAGCTCTTCCTCTACTGCAACCGGTCTTGTGATCCTATGCACTCTCTTCTTGAAGAAGTACTCCGGGAAGTCAAAGGACTCACCCTCAACATCCTGGCAAAGCGCGATGCAGCATGCACCTGTTTCAGCCGGATCTGTAAGAACTCTCATTGCATTGATCAGAGCGGTCATGACCATCTCCGGTCTTGTGATCCTATCCCAGTATTTGCAGACTGGCTTGAATGCATCGTTCGTACTGACGGCAAGGCTGCTGCTCTGCTCCAGCTGCTGGAGAACCGGGTCAGGCTGGCGAGATGCAAAAGTATCTGCCGGGAATACAAGAAGCGGAATATTATTTACAGTTGCTGTTGCACATGCTGTTACCATGTTTGCAGCTCCAGGTCCGATGGAGGAAGCGCATGCAATGATTTTTTTGCGGTTGCTCTGTTTTGCAAAAGCGGTAGCAACGTGACACATACCCTGCTCATTTCTTCCCTGAAGAACCTTCAGCTGTCCCGGATTTGTATCCAGTGCCTCACCAAGTCCTACAGCAATACCGTGTCCGAAGATCGTGAAAAATCCTTCTACGAATTTTGTCTCCACTCCGTCCATGGAAACATACTGATTATCCAGAAATTTTACAATTGCCTGTGCAGTTGTCATTCTTACTGTCTTTGCCATTTTTCCCACTCCTTTTCTTTATACTCTTGCGATCATTTCGCCGAATTTTTCTTTTTCATCTTTAATGAATGCGTGAACTTCATCCGGTCCCGGAAGGGAATCGGAGCAGTTGTTGCTCTTAACCATCATGGATGCCTCAGCAGAACCAAACTCTAGGCAGTCAATGATCTCCCAGCCCTGATACAGTCCATACAGGAATCCGGAGCCGTATCCGTCGCCGCCGCCGAAGCCTTTTCTTGCCTCAACCGGGAATGGCTTGATGCTGAACTTCTGTCCATCAACTGTGTAGGCTGTGGAACCCTTCATACCGTGTTTGATGACAACGATCTTTGCATTTTTTGCCTGCCAGTAAGCTGCACTCTCCTCATCAGTCATGCCTTCTTTGATCAGTTTCTCTGTAAGGTCAAACTCTTCTCTGGAGCCCATGATGATGTCAGCTTCCTTAGCTACGATGGAATAGTAGATGGAAATCTCATCTGCATTCTTCCAGTTGTACTCTCTATAATCAATATCAAAAATGATCTTTGTGTTTACTTTCTTAGCAAGCATAACCGCTTTGATCGCTGCTTCTCTGGAAGGGCTCTCTGCAAGAGCAGTTCCGGAAATGAGGATCGCTTTTGCATTTTTGATATAATCCTCGTGGATGTCGTCTACATGAAGCTGCAGATCTGCGATACGGTTACGATACATGAGGATACTGCTTTCCTTTGGAGAAAGCATCTCGGTAAAGGTAAGTCCCAGCTTCTCTCCGTTTGTACATTTTGTGATCTGTGAGGTATCGATTCCTCTCTCATCAAAATAATCTACAACATACTCACCGAACTGATCATCCGAAACCTTTCCGATAAATCCTGCTTTCAGGCCATGCTTGGTAACACCTACAGCGATGTTTGCAGGAGATCCTCCTACAAATTTCTCAAACATATGTACCTTCTTCAGGGGTTTGAACTCCTCCTTTACCTGATCGTTGTAAGCAGGATTAAAATCAATGGCAACTCTTCCAAGGAGCACCAGGTCCATTGGTCTGGATTCATCAAATTCGATATACTTCATGATCTTACCTCCGTTTGTTTGATGGTTTATTTTTTACTTCTTTTTTGTGTGCTTTTTTACTTTGCGTGCTTTTTCTTTTATTTAGCGTGCTTTCTTGCGTGTTTCTTATGATGTTAATATAGCACTGTTTTACAATTTGGGCAAGTACTTCTTTTCATTTTTCTTTTTTTCAGTTATTCTATACAATTTTTGTAGTTTTGTTTTGTTCAAAGTAGCTATTATCTGCATGTGCATTTGCGTGTTGATATTTTTAGCACGCTATTAACACGCAATCAAATGTATCCAGACAGTCGTTTTCTTGGAATCTATATTTCATATCGTAGTATCTTACAGATTTCCTGTAATATAAAAAAGCCTGCAGTTTTCATCCTGCAGACTATTTTATATGATACTTTGCCCAATACATGTTCAAAGGTTATATTTTGTTTTGATCTTGATATCTGTAAAGAGATATTCTCTCTCCGGCTCCTGTCCTTTTGTCAGGATATCCGCCAGGATCCTTGGCGGTTCATACCCCTGGACATATCCATTCTGGTCGATCAGAAAATCCACATGATCATTCTTCAGTGCCCGTTCATTCTTCGGAGTCTGATCGTAGATCACAACGTAGGGCCTGCGGTCAAGTCTCAGCTTTTCAAATGCCTTACCCACTCCTGCCTGGCCTCCGGATACCACCAGGATCCCGCTGATCCCTGAAGTACTCATCATGGCATTTTCTATAATGTGCTCCACCTCAGCTGCTTCATCAAAGCTTCCGTGAACACCGGCGATCTCCAGATGTGGAAAAGCCCGCTTGGCTTCCTCCACAAAGCCATCCACTCGCTGATTGTCAACATGATTGCTGAAATATCCGGTGATGATCAGGATCTTTCCATTTCCTCTTGTCAGCATTCCAAGAAGTCCGGCTGCGGTACGTCCACTTTTACGGTTATCCATTCCCACAAAACAGGTTCTTCTCGTTCCTACAATATCAGAGTTAAAGGTTACTACTGGGATATTCTTCTCTTCGATCAAAGCATTCAGTTTCTCCCGGACAGTCTCACTGTCTACCGGCATGATCGCAAGTCCCCGGATTCCTTCCTGTTCCAGTTCCTCAATGGCCTGCAGCTGTTCCTCTTCATCAACGGAAAGACCCTCTTTCAGAATCAGCTGGATCCCTTTTTCTTTCAGTTCCACGGCTGCCTTCTCAATACCACGGTTTACTTCCTGCATAAAAGAAGATCTGGCAAGCTGTGTCACCACTCCGATCTTCAGTCTTTCATCTTTAGCTGTTCTGGAATGCTTCCGTTCTTTCTGTACATATCCCATCTCGTCCGCCAGACGGCAGATTCTCTCTGCCACCTCCGGATTGATCCGTCCTCTGTGGTTCAATGCTCTGTCCACGGTTCCCCTGGAAACCCCTGCCTGTTCTGCAATCTGCTGTATTGTTACCGCCATAAATCCTTCTCCTGCCTCTGCCTTACTGTATCATTGCCAGCTGTTCTGTTCGGCAATAATCTTTCTATATACATTTATATAGTTTTTTCGAAAAGGTGTCAATATGTAAGTGCATTATACAAGGCAACCAACCCGATCTTATCCCCGCACAGCCATATGATATACTTCTTTATAAGAAATCCCTGTTTTTTCACAAAGTTTTTTTACGCTTTCGTATTCCGGATAATAATATTCCTGTCCGCCAAAAGTGCAGACCTTCACTTCTACATTTCCCAGCGGGGTTGTAACCGTTCTTTTCTCTCTTTTCAGAATGGTTCTCCCCATCTCCTGGCGACGGATCCCAATGGTTGTCGTTTCTCTGAAAATGATCTGCTCCATCGCTGAAACCTGTTCTTTTTTACATAGAACGGTAAGTAGCCATGCCGGACGGTTTTTCTTCATAAATACAGGCATGTAATTGGCCTCTCTGGCTCCTGCCTCATACAGAAGCTCCATAACATAGCCAAGCGTTTCTCCTGTACAGTCATCAATGTTGGATTCCAGCTTTATAATGGTGTCTATTTCCGTACAAGCATCATTGCCTGAAGCCTCCTCCCCGGATTCCCGGATCAGCATGGCACGGAGAATTCCCGGGCACTCATACTGGCGCTTGCCTGCTCCGATACCGATCTTCTCCACCGTAAAATCTTCAGGCAGTTTTTCTGATGTAAGGAATGCCGCCACAATGGCTGCTCCTGTAGGCGTTATCAGTTCACCCTGCACCGATGTGATATGCAGCTTCAGCTGATGAGCACTTACAATATTACTTACCGCCGGTACCGGCACCGGAAGGATTCCGTGCTGACAGCGAATCGTTCCGCTACCCTCACAAAGTCTTGGAACGATCACTTCCTCCACATCCAGCTCATCCATACAGATTGCAACAGAAAGAATATCCACAATGGAATCCACTGCACCCACTTCATGGAAATGGACCTGATTCACCGGTACATTATGGGCTTTTGCTTCTGCCTCGGCAAGAATCTTAAAAATCCTTTTTCCATAGGATTTTGCACGATCTGTCATATCTGCATGGTCGATAATCTCCATGATCTCGTTAAGGCCACGGTGTTCATGGTGATGGTGTCCGTGGTGGGAATGCATCGTTTCTGTATATGTATGACTGTTTCCATGGGTTTCCTGTACATGATGTTCATGAGAATGGGGATGCTCATGGGCTTCCAGGGCTTCATGACTATGTTGATAATGATGTTCCCCATGATCCTGGCTGTAAGAATCTCCATCATGCCCATACAGATATTTCATATCATGATCATGATTCTCATGATCATGATCCAGTAGTACATCAAAATCACAGGCATCGATCCCTGATTTCATCACACGGCTGATCTTTATGTCGAAACCTTTTACCGGCAGACTTTTAAGAGTTCTCACCAGTTTTTTCTGATCTGCACCCAGATCCAGAAGAGCCGCAACTGTCATATCCCCGCTGATCCCGGAGGTACACTCCAGATATAATTTGTTTCTCATTTATTTTCCCTCCGCAAGCCGATTGATCTGGGTTGCCAGATATCCTGCCCCAAATCCGTTGTCAATATTTACTACTGCAATTCCGTTGGCACAGGAATTGATCATTGTCAGAAGCGCTGACAATCCATGAAAGCTGGCGCCATATCCCACAGAAGTAGGTACCGCGATCACCGGACGTTTCACAAGACCACCCATAACACTTGCCAGCGCACCCTCCATTCCTGCTACCGCAACCACACAGTTAGCCTCCTGGATAGTATCCAGCCTGGAAAAGAGTCTGTGCATACCACTGACTCCCACATCATAGATCCTCTCCACATGTGTGCCGAAATACTCTGCTGTCTGGGCAGCTTCCTCCGCAACAGAAATATCTGCTGTTCCGGCTGTACACACTGCCACCTTTCCGATATGCTCCTTCTCTTTTTCAATCTTCAAAATTCCGGAAACCGGATCATAAACCACATCAGGAAGAACCTTTTTTACCAGTTCATACTGATGTTCTGACGCCCTTGTTCCAAAGACTTCTCCATCTTCCTCATAAAGCTTCTGATAGATATTCAAAAGATGTTCGTCTGCTTTTCTCGCACAGTAAACTACCTCCGCAAAACCGGTCCTCGCTTTTCGGGTAGTATCCAGCTTCGCATAATCCATTTCTTCATATCCCTCTTTTTTCAGAAGGCCCTCTGCATGCTCCACAGAGAGCTGGCCTTTTTTTACCTTTTCAAGGATCTGCTGTAAAGTCATCTTTTTGCCTCCCTGTTTTCTTCGTAATATAATAACACAATAGCCAGACATTTGCATCATTTCCGCAAATCGTCTGGCTATCTGCTATTCAAACCGTTCACTGTCCGGTTCTTTTTATTTATGCGACTGCCTAGGCCGCCTTCTGTTCTTTATCTGATCATCTCCGTATATTTGGCCGAGATCTCATCAATATCTCCATATGCGATCAGTTTTCCTTTTTCAAGTATCATTGCTTTATTGCACAAGCGCTGTACCTGTTCCAGAGAATGGGATACAAACAGTACCGTAACGCCCTTATCAAACATACTTAAGACTTTCTTTTCACTCTTTTTCCGGAATTTGGCATCTCCTACAGAAAGGACTTCATCCAGGATCAGGATATCCGGTGATACCAGTGTGGCAATGGAGAATCCAAGTCTTGCCTTCATACCGGAAGAATAATTCTTAATAGGGACATCGATAAATTCCTTCAGTTCAGAAAACTCAACAATCTCATCAAATTTCGATTCCAGAAACTTCTTGGAATATCCGAGCATCGCACCATACAGAAAAATATTCTCACGTCCTGTATACTGCGAATCAAAACCGGCTCCCAGTTCCAGAAGAGGGACCAGACGGCCGTTTCGGACCACCTTGCCTTCGGTAGGCTTGAATACACCGGCAATTACTTTGAGCAGAGTACTTTTTCCCGCTCCGTTAAGTCCCAGGATTCCTACACGGTCACCTTTTTTCACCTCAAAATCAACATTCTGAAGAGCCCAGAACTCATTATATTTAATTTCTTTTTTTAAGAATTTAATCACGTAATCCTTCAGGCTGTCTACCTTTTCTTTACTGAGATTAAACTTCATACTTACGTTATCTACAACTACTGCAGGTTTTTCCATATTTTTCTCCTGTTAAATATAAAGGATAAATTCATCCTGTTTCTTCTTGAAACAGAACATTCCGATGGCAATCGTCACAAGGCTGAATACCAGTGCGTATGCCGCATAATGAAGATTCATCGGCTCTCCGAACATTCCCGAACGAAAAACATCGATGGTACAGTACAGCGGATTATATTTCAGGATCCATGAAAAACCACTTTTCAGCAGTCTGGACGGATAATAAAAGATCGCACAGGTATACATGATCAGCATCAGCGCTACTGACCACAGATATTCCATATCTCTGAAAAAAACGCCAATCGTAGCAAGGATCATTCCACAACCATAAGACAACAGAAATACCAGAATCAGCGCGATCGGGATCTGGAGCATATAAAGTGTCGGCTCCACACCAAGTACTGCTCCTACCGGAACCAGCACGATCAGTGAGATCAGGAAGATCACATAGTTAAAAAGTACACTTGACAGCGGATAGAGATATTTTGGCACATAAACTTTCTTGATCATTGCCGAATTCGCTCTTACTGATTTCAATGCCGCTTTTGTGGCACTGGAATAGAATGTGTACAAAAGACGTCCTGTCAGGATATATACAGGAAATGTCCGATCCTTGTTTCCAAACAGGGTACCGAATACGATCGTCAGTACGATCATGGTAAGCAACGGCTCAAGAAGAGACCAGATGATACCAAGATAGGAACGTCTGTACTTCAGTTTGATTCCTTTTTTTACAAGCTCTCCCAGAAGAAACCTGTAACGCATAAAAGTATTTACGTATTCTTTCATAGCATCTCCAATATTCAATTTTATTTTTTCACACGGCTGTAAATCATAATATACTATTTTGAGAAATCTGGCAACCTTATTTTCGCCAAAAAAAGGCACGCCAAAGCGTACCTTTTTGAGAAATGTGTTAGTTATGATCTTATCTCTTGATATTGAATGCCCGGAATCCCGGATATACTGCTGCATCACCAAGCTCTTCCTCAATACGGAGAAGCTGATTATATTTTGCCACACGTTCGCTTCTGGAAGGAGCTCCTGTCTTGATCTGGCAGGTATTCAGTGCCACTGCAAGATCTGCAATGGTTGTATCCTCTGTCTCTCCGGAACGATGGGAAGAAATCGCTGTATAGCCAGCTTTATGTGCCATTTTGATGGCTTCCAGAGTCTCAGATACAGAACCGATCTGATTCAGTTTGATCAGAATAGAATTTCCGCAGCCAAGGCTGATACCTTTCTCAAGACGCTCTGTATTTGTAACAAACAGGTCATCACCTACAAGCTGTACTTTTCCTCCAAGTTCTTTTGTCATGATCTGCCAGCCTTCCCAGTCTTCCTCATCAAGGCCATCCTCAATAGAGTAGATTGGATATTTTTCGATCAGATTTTTCCAGTGATCAACAAGCTCCGCAGATGTAAATTTCTTTCCGCATTTCGGAAGAACATACTCCCCCTTTTTGTTTCCTTTCCACTCACTGGATGCAGCATCCATGGCAAGTACAAAATCCTTTCCAGGCTCATATCCCGCTTTTTTCACTGATTCAAGGATGTACTCAATGGCTTCCTCATCGCTTCCAAGGTCTGGTGCAAAACCACCTTCATCTCCAACGCTTGTTGCAAGGCCTTTTTCTTTCAGAAGTGCAGCAAGAGCGTGGAATACCTCTGTACACCAGCGAAGTCCCTCTTTAAAGCTTGGTGCTCCTGCCGGCATGATCATGAATTCCTGAACATCAACGGTATTCGCAGCATGTGCACCACCGTTTAGGATATTCATCATCGGAACCGGAAGTCTGTTTCCGTTCACCCCACCAAGAAATCTGTAAAGGGGGATGTCAAGAGAAATCGCAGCCGCACGTGCGCACGCAATAGAAACCGCAAGAATGGCATTTGCGCCCAGTTTTGATTTGTCCTTTGTTCCATCTGCTTTGAGCATGGCAGCATCCACTGCATAAATATCAGATGCATCCATTCCTGCCAGCGCATCATTAATTACTGTATTGATATGTTCAATGGCCTTCGAAACACCTTTTCCTCCAAAACGGCTTTTATCCTGATCTCTCAGCTCAAGTGCTTCGAATTCTCCTGTGGACGCTCCGCTTGGTGCTGCTCCTCTTCCGACCGTTCCATCTGCCAGATAAACCTCTGCCTCTACGGTCGGATTTCCTCTTGAATCAATGATCTCTCTTCCAATGACCTTCTCAATCTCTAAATAATCCATTTGATATTTATCCTCCTGTCTGGTCTTTTCGCCCTGTCCGTAACTCCTGTTCAGGCCGCATTTTGTCAGGGGATACGGCCCGCCACAAATTTTACGCATTAGTTAGAATCCGCTAACTGTTTACAAGTTTACTATATCTAACTTTAACGGTCAAGAGGAGTTATTGCCATTTTTTTCTCAATTACTCTTCTGATATTTCCATGTTTTTTCAGAACATTCCGCAGGATGTTGCGAATTTTACTTATTGACAAGGCTTTACTACTTATGATATCATAACCGCCGGTATCAAGCGGATATTCGTAAACCGCTCTGCTGCCTGCTTACAGCCAAACAACTGCTTCGCAGTTTGATTTGGTCAAAAAACCGAATATGGTTTATGACAAAATCCTGTCATATATTGGAAACGCACATTCTCCTGAATGATTAACGAACAACACATGCTCTGAGGTTTTACATTATCACTTAATCATTTTAAAGGAGGATTTTTTATGCCAAAAAACAAATTTCAGGAAGTTATCTTTACCCTTATCATGGTATTTTTCATGGTTTACGCCATGATTTGCTACAACATTTCCCTGAACACAGGGAGTATGACAAACCGCGTGTTCCTTGACGCTTTTCATGAGCTGGTGATCATGGGACCGATCGCATTTATCCTTGACTTCTTCCTTGTATCCAAGCTTGCCTTTGGTTGTGCAATGCGCATGGTAGATTTCAAAAACTGCCATCCGTTCAGCAAGATCCTTGCGATCTCCGTTCCTTCCGTTGCTTTCATGTGCCCATTAATGAGTCTTGCCGCAACCATTCTCTTTAAGGATGCAGGAAATCAGTTCGTAGCTGTATGGCTTCAGACAACCGCATTCAACTTCCCGATGGCATTCTTCTGGCAGCTGATCTATGCAGGTCCGATCGTACGTTTTATTTTCAGACATATCTTTCCTGAAAAGGAAAACGTAAAAGAAGCGACAGCAACTATGTAAAATTAAAAAAAGCACATTGCTATGGTTGAACCACCCCAAAAGTCATACTTTCCGGTGGCGGCTCATTCCATACAATGTGCTTTTTATTTTTCACGCGAATCTTTCTCATCGGATCTTCGAATCTCTCAGACTGTTTTCTTTAATTCAGGCATCTTAAGTATCTTCACGATCAGCGGGATCACCATAATGACCCAGACTATCGGTTCTGCTACGATCACGCCGGTATATCCGAGAAGTGGCACCAGAGTCACCGCGATCACTACTTTTCCGATCATCTCCAGCGCACTGGAAACCAGAGGGATCACCGTTTCTCCAAGGCCCTGCATAGCATTTCTGAGGACACTGATCACAGCCGTTACGAAATAAAAGATCGTATCAAATTTAAGATAATTAGCGGCATTGCGGATCACCGTTTCATTATGGCTTCCTGTGACCAGATAGATCAGCTGTTTTCCAATGGTAAAACTGAAGATCACAGTCATCACGGACCAGATACAGGTATACAGAACTGCAAGACCGATTCCATGGCGTACCCGGTCCATCCTCCCTGCACCTGCGTTCTGGCCGCAGAAGATCGCCATGGTCTGGCCGAACACGCCAAACATGATCATAAACATCTCTGTGATCTTACGAGCTGCTGTATGTGCCACAATGATATCTCTTCCCAGCCGATTGATGGAGGTCTGAAGTGCCAGTGTACCAAGATTTACAAGAGAGCTTACAAGTCCCATAGAAAGTCCGGCACTCAGCATATTTTTCATCATATTTCTTTCGAGACCGAAAAAATCCTCTTTTTTCAGCCGTAGGATCTCATAC
>NZ_JBDGAB010000081.1:0-14574 GCF_040910705.1 Blautia sp. RTP21359st1_E11_RTP21359_211015 | reverse complement strand
CACCCACGCCCATGCGGTATGATAAATCTAAGTAATATCATATCCTATGGACGTGGTACTCTGCCTAATTTGATAGATATGTCATCATATTTCGCTGAAAAAACTTTCCTAAGGATTTCAGGAGGAGTGCAATCCAACTGTAGGAAATCGCCTAATTGTTTTGGCAGCTGCGCTTCTAAGTCCCACAACAGAATGGATTCGCTCATTGCAGTCAGATACTCTCTTATCTCCTGCCCTGCTTCAGATTCCCGCCTCTTTTGTGGCATATTTTTGTATATGTTTATTGCGGTTATACAGCCGTTATCATATTCTGCTTGGAGATATATTTTCTCCATATATTTTCTCAGTCCTTCTCGGCGTCTTCTTTGAAATATCTTTTTCTGCAGTGCCTCAATCGTGGTCAATGTATTTTCGGTTGGTTCTAAGTCCATCTGTGGAATGAAAAATTTCTCTTTTCCAAAATCGACCTGCAAATATAAACCGTCATGTGCTCCACGGCGGCAGTAATCGGCGAAAAAGTCGGAGACAATCTCGTACAGCATGAACATACCGTATTTCGTATCTGGAACATTAATGCAGACCCTATGGTTCCCATTTCCATCCAATAATGCAGCGTCAATCATCTTACAGAGTTTGTATCTGTGAATCCATTCCATTTTTTTCTCCTCTCGTTATTGCTAGTCTTTATTTCCTATTTGCAATATGCGAGATTTTGAGACATAAGAAAAAGCACCAGACAAATCCAGTGCTTGCGTGTTTCTGTTATCTTTGCGGTGCCAAACTTACACCGCCAAAGACAACACATAACACTTGAAATATTCCTGATTTTCTGCTATACTATATTCATGCGCAAGACAGCCCTTAAGGGCAGTTGGTAATGGAGGCATTACCATCGATGCAAGACCCGGTGTTTTTACACCGGGTCTTGTTGGTTTTATACTAATCTCCTAACACTCAAAATTGTTCTATAAGCCGCATTGTCGCTTATTTTAATTCCGTCTCTTGAATTTGACGCATGAACAATCTGTCCATTTCCCATATAGATAGCCACATGGCCGCCGTAGCAAATCAAATCTCCTGGCTGTGCATCCGCATAAGAAACCTCACGCCCTGCGTTCTGCTGTTCATAAGATGTTCTTGGAAGGCTCACGCCAAAGTTTGAATAGACACTTTGTACGAATCCTGAGCAGTCAGCGCCATTTGTCAGGGATGTACCGCCCCAGACATAAGGATTTCCGACAAATTGAGTCGCATAATCTACAACGGAAGAGCCGGAGCCTGAAGCACTTTCACTGCTGCTTTCTGTGCTGCTATCGCTTGAATCTGCCGCTTCATTGCTTGGCTCATCACTTGTTTCGCTGTCTGATTCGGCTTCATCTGTTTCATTACTTTCCGCCTCATCTTCGCCATAATCCTCTTCTTGATTTCCTTCTCCACTCATGTCATCGCTTTCGCCTGAAGTATCCTCCTCTTCCCCAGCGTCATCTGACTCTTCGTCCTCTCTATCTGATTCCTCATCATACTCGTTGTCATCATCCTCCGGCTCTTCATCATTCTCCCCATTGTTTTCATCTTCTTCATATTCATCTGAGCCGTCTTCTTGTTCTTTCGCTGCTTCTTCAGCCGCTGCTTCAGCCGCGGCCTGCTCTGCCGCAATCCTCTCAGCCTCTGCCCTCGCCGCAGCCTCTTTCTCTGCGACAATCTGCTCAATCTCGGCCTGCTGCTGTTGAATCAGTGCTGCGTAATCATTCGCCATCTGTTGAGCATAGGCAATTTCATTGTCACAGTCTGCAGAACTTGCACGCTTGGAATCAATCGCAGCCTGCAGGTTTGCCTGCTCGGTCTCCTGCTCCTGCTTCATCCCTTCAAGTTCAGCTTTTTCCTGCTGATAACGGTCTTCCAGTTTCTGTACTTCTGTAATGGTATTTGCATATTTGTCCAAACATTTTCGGTCGTATGTATACATTTTTTGTGTGTACTCAGCATTGTTAAGAAGGTCAGTCAGGCTCTCTGAATTCATCATCATCTGAAACCAGGCTGTGTCGCCACCCTTTTCGTATAGATACTGAATACGTTTCTTCATCGCTTCGTACTGTTTTTCTTTTGCTTTTTTTGCCTTTTTTATGTTGTCTTCTGTTTTTGAGATATCGGTTTCCTTGTTAGCGATATCTCCTTCCAGCGTCTGGATGGACACCATCACGTTAACGAGGTTTGCATCCAGAAAGTTGATTTCGTTCTCCAGCTGCTGTTTCTGTGAATACAAATTATCAATCTGTGAATAAGTTTCGTTTAACTGCTGGTTTGTAGCCTCCTGCTCAGCCCGCAGGTCATCTTCCCTGTCAGCATAAACACTTGCAGCAGGCATGGCAGCGCTCAGCATCATCGCTAAAGTTAAAGTTACAATTTTTTTTCTCATTGTCTGTATTACCTCTTTTTCTTTGTTATATTTGCTGTCTTTCAGGCAGCAAATATAATATGCCGAATTTTAAATAAAATGTAACATTTGCGAAATGTTTTGTTTTTGCGCGCAAAGAAAAAGAGCCGATAGGCTCTTTTTCTTACTCCCTTCGATACGAAATCCCAATTTTTTTACACACCTCTTCAGCACTGGCGTCTAATGATATTTCTTTCCACTTGTCTAAAGACATATTAACCCCGGAATAATACAATTTGTAATAGTTTACGCGTCCGAATGTGAGCTCGACCTCGCCAGGAACTCCGCCAAAATCATATTTAGTACTTCGTGAGTATATCCTCAGTGGAAATGTGCTTTTCACAAAACCGACATCCAGAACGACATGAGATTTTGTGAAGACGATATCTCCAACCTTAAGGCTTCCGTCAATTGGCTTGTTGAGAATCATTGGTCTATCTGGCCTGCCACTCATAATCTTTTCAATCGTTTTTCGTCTTTCTTTACATCTATCCATTCGTTCTTTGTATTCTTTTTTCTTTTCCTGTTCCTGAAACATACTGCAAACATAGTCCAAAATTTTGCCGTACAATTTCTGACAATCTTTCGCCCCGTCGTGATATCCGGCTTCGTATCCTTTTTCATATTCTGTTTTTTCCATATTATATTTCCTCTTTCTTTTTTAGTTTCTTACAATATGCCGGAAAATAAGCAGCAAAGAAACGCATAAAAAATGCCGGCAGCCAAAGCCGCCAGCAAAATCAGCATCGCAAATATGGTATTCCAATCGCCCGGCAGACATCGTCCGTTCCGGCGTCATAAGAAATTTCTTTCCATCGTGTAAAAGATACGTTAGCACCTGAATTGTACCAACGGCAGAGTTCTGGCGCCCCGTAGAGGCTCGGATAGCCGTAATCGTATCGTGTACATCTAGAATATACTTCCAGGGGGCTGACACTTTTGACAATACCGATATCCAGCACGGTATTTGCCTTGGTGTAGATAACATCTCCAACCTGCAGGTTTCCGTCAATTGGAATGTCCCGGAAACCTCTTCTTTCGCTTCTTCTTTGTGGCTGTTCGGAAATCAGTTTTCTTTCTTTTTGTTCTTTTTTCTGAAACGCCTTGCAGAGAAGGTCTATCACATTGGAATATATCTTCTGGCAAAGCCTAAAGCCGTCAGAAAACCCATCTTCGTAACCTTTTTCGTATTCTGTTTTTGGCATATCTTTTGTTCCTTTCTTTTTAGTTTTTTACAATATGCCTGAAAATAAGCAGCAAAAAAACGGCATGTTACTCCGGATTAAGCCGGCATGCCGTTTTTCTTTCCATTATACATTCCAGCGCTGCCACGTGCTACTGCAGATTACACGAAGCCCCACGCTGCTTTTTTTTGCTCTTTTTTGTGGCTGTTTTTGTCGTATACACGAGATTTCATCTCTCTCTGTGTAACTGACAACCACCTGCCGCAGTCAGTTTTTCCCGGGGGTCCTTCGTGGGAGTCCCCGCCGAAGACTTAACCGTCTGCTTTCCCAAACTGGCAGTTGAAAAATAGAATTTGCCGGCGGTCCGCCAGGTCCGCCAAAACTGTTTTTTTTGCTATATTTTTTTTGTTGTTCTTACCCCTCTGCTCCAAATCTATGATTGAACCAGATAGCATTTTGCTCAGGTTTCCCCATTCAGAAGCAGGCTATGCCTGCTATCTTTCATCGGGCAAGAACAACCTGTCCCTTGTTCAGCTACACGGAATACATCGCTTCGCTTAACTTCTGCCTCCTTCTGGCTTACGTCATCGCCAGGTATAGCGCGTCCTTAGCGTCACGGATTCTCACCTCTCGACCAACCTATGCTGAAAAACTACAAGGGTACAAAAACTTATCGCCGCGCTCTAACACCCTTCCACTTGCGGGGCATGCGAATACCTCGTTCCTTACATTCGCAGTTCCCAAAAAAAACTTAATTCATGTATTTAGCGGACACTGGCCGCTTTTTTTTGCCTTTTTTGTCGACATTTTGGCCATTTTTTGCACTACCATGCAGATTAGCCTGCGCATCCGGTACTCGGCGCCAGAATTGTGCCCGATGCACTTAAAAAATGTAGTTTCCGCCCGGCCGGAGCAGACCTGCATTTTTCACAGGTTGACAAGGCTTCTTTGCTGCCCTGTTGCCTGCATATATAATATGCCAAATAAAATCCCAAAGAGACGTTTTTTTTAAATATTTTTTTTCGTATAATTCGGTGAATTTACACTCACCTTCACCAGACACGGGCGGGAAGTTCCCGCCCGACGATGACGGCAAGCCTGGTCGCGGTTTCCCCGTCCATCGATGGCGTTTCTTATTGTGGGATTTTTTTGCATATTAAGTATTGATTATTTAATTTATTTTTTAATTTTTAATAAGAAAGGAAAATTTATTATGGAAAACATTAAAATGACAGGAATGATTTTTGAAAACGGCGGACACGTAAAATTTGCGAATCTGACTCCGCACGACGTAAATCTCATCCTTCCGGATGAGACTATCTTTACAATCCCAGCCTCTGGAATTATCGCTCGTGTTGGATGTCATTCAGAACAGGTCGGAATACTTGGATGCATTCCAGTAACGAAAACGGTGTTTGACACCGTTGTAACAGACCTGCCAGAGCCACAGGAGGGAGTTATCTATCTGACTTCTACACTTGTGGCACAGGCTGTGCCGGACAGAACTGACGTTCTTGTCCCGGCAGACCTTCGTCGCGACGAGGCAGGCCGCATCATTGGTTGTGGAGCGCTGCAGCGTTTCTAGTCCTGCCAAAGTCTTTAAGAGAGATTTTGAATCTCTCTTTTTTTTTGCACGCAAAAAGGAGACCATCTGGTCTCCTTCTGAACAACTCAGCGCGTTTTTATCATGCGGATGCCGGCCGTTCCAACCTGGTAATTCGCATAGATGTATCTGTTGCCATTTGACAGCACATACAATTTTCCGGACACCTTTCTTCCGCAAATTTTCGTTGTGAAAGAAGCAGCACCGGTTTTTTTGGAGAGATTAAGTTTGACTTTTTTTGCTACGCGTACCGTCTTTCCGGTAAAACCACGTCTCATGTAGATGTCAGCCTTTCCGTTTCTTACGGAAATGACAAGCCGAGTAAATCTTAACTGGTCATCAGTATTGACTTCTCTTGCTTCCCACTTGCCAGAAAAATTATTAATTCTGACATTCTTTTTAATATTTTTGGGAAGTGATACTTTGCTGACATAGTGATAAACGATAGTCTCAGATGTCCTTACGGATTCAAGTGTTTTATCTCCGTAATAGAATCTTACCTTTTCCTTTCCGCTTGAAAGTGTTAGTAGATTATCGAGTGCCCATTTTCCGGATTTCTTATTTCGTCCAGTCGTCATCGTGAATGTTTTGTTTGCTTTGACTTCCAGGTTAGAAATACCAGATTTGGTTTTTGCCTGCCAATAGCCAATGACCATGTCTTCCCTTGTTGCTCCGCTGCATACTCCGTACTTGCTGAACACGAAGTTGTTCCTGCAGGCAGCCGCCGGAAGTGCTGATACTATCAGTGTCATCACCAGTGTCAATAACATTACCAATCCTCTTTTTGCGCTTTTTTTCATTTTTTGTTCCCCTTTCTTTGTGTGTCCTTCTTTGAGAAGGAATCTTTCTTTGCACTTTCAATATGAGTTTTGAGGAAAAAAATAAAAAGCAGCCGCGAAGCGGCTGCCCGTAAAACCCTAAACCTATCGAATCCGATAGGTTTTTATTCATCGGCTCTGTCTCTGCCCATTTCCATTTCAACTTTGTCAAGCACCCGGTCCGCAGCAGAATCGTGCTCACGGATATAATCAAACTGCTTCTCAAAAGCCTGATGCTCAAAACAGAACTTTTCATCAATCTTTGTCAGTGTATGAATATTGCTTTTTACATCCGTCTCTTTCAGGACATTTACATACGCCTGAGCAATAACATCAGGTCCTTTGTCTTTTGTCATGTCATAAACCTCATCAATATCCGGAACTCCGTTGAATACGTATCCTTTCATCATTTCCTGGACTTCTTCAACAGAATTTGCGAAACCATCGTCTTCCAGAGATATTCCTGTTAATTCAGCAGAATCACGGATATTATTTTTTGCCATGATTGACGCATCGTCATAACTGATATTTGTTCCAGGCACTTTGTACGTCTGCCCGAGGACCTGCTCTGTCATATCATGTACCATCGCCTGTTCTTTCCCATCATGCAGCCTTCCATTCCGTTGTGCCTCCTCTTTCATTCTTTGGCGCTGCTGTTCCGCCTCTCTCTGCCTTGCAGCCCGTTCACGCTCCAGTCGTGATTCATCCGTCTTATTCCTTTCAGGCTCTTTTTCCTGATTCTCAGTCTGTCTTTTTCTGATAAACCTTGGCCGCTCTTGGCGTTCTCCTCCCTTTTGCTGCTGTGCTGTGTCAACATCACGCATGGCGTCATCTGTCTTTACAAATTGCTTTTGCGCTTTATTTTCACTTCTGGACATATTTTCGTCTTCTTTTTTGGATGCTTTTAATGCTTTATGTATGTCAAAGAATGCATGACCTGTTTTTTCTGCTGTTTTTGCCATACCAGCAGCTACAGACAAGCCTTTCGCTGTGATATCGCCATCCATATACTTCTCAGCACCCTCAAGTTTCCGTTCTGTATTTTTTATTATTTTATTTGCGTTTCTCTTTTTTTCGTTACTCATAAGCTTGGCCTCCTTATTTTTCTTATCTGTGCCAGTATGCAGGATTTCCCAAAAAACAAAAAAACCAGGCCTTGCCTGGTTCCTGCAGTTCTTTCAGCATGTGAGTATGGATTTGATTTCTTCTGCACAACAATTGAATGCGTGCACGACATCCGGGTCATACATCTTTCCTGCGTTCTTATCTATTTCTTTAGTGCATACAGCCCATGGCAGTGCTTTCCGGTAGCAGCGGTCTGAAGCCATAGCGTCCAACGAATCCGCGACCGCAATAATCCTTGCAGATAGCGGGATGTCGGTTCCGGAAATCCCATTCGGATATCCATTGCCGTCATATCTTTCGTGATGCGACAGAACGACATTTGCAACTACAGAATTTTTTGGATTTACTATAGCATACCCATATCCGGCATGTTTCTTGATTTCAGAGAACTCTTCTTCCGTAAGTCTTCCAGGTTTGTTTAGGATGCTTTCATCCACACGGATTTTTCCGACATCATGAAGTCTTGATGCTTCATCCAGCAATTCCATGTCTGCGCTACAAAGTTGCATAGTCTTTCCTATGGCGCGTGCGACATCGGCTACCCGTGAGGAATGTTTGAACGTATATTCGTCTTCGTTTTTAAGAAACTCGCACACGTACTCTGGCATTTTGTCTTTTTGCATATTGTTTTCCTCCTATCTTTCTTCCTTTGGACGCCTACAATATGCAAAACAAGCAGAAAAAAGAAAAATGGCTATTCCTCAATATCGAAGATGTATTGTTTGACATACCCTTGTTCGTGGTCCAGTTTATATGTCATCTTCTGTTCGTTGGATGGATACTTCATTCCAAGATTTTTAATCGCGATTTCTTTTACTTTATTAATATCTACACTTGAATTCAGCTGCGCTTCATAAGCCGTGTTATCCTGTCTCATTTCTGTCAACTGTGACTCTGCATTCGCGACTTCTTTTATTCTATATGTCAAACCAGACTTCGCCTGGAGATAACTGATGCAGCAGAAAATAAGCACTACTGACATTAGAGAAAGGAATATAACGAATCCCGGGCTCATGCTTTTTGCTGCTGCCCTGTTCTTCAAAACCGCTTTGCTTGTCTGTTTCTTTGGCCTCTGCGCCACATCCGGCTTTGCCGTTTTTCTTTTGTAAGTGTTTTTACTGTCCGGAAGCATTTCCAATTTTCTTGCCGCATTTCCGTAAATATACGGCTGATGACCTGACTGCGGTCTTCCCGCTCCCTGACGATATGGACTTGCGGAATGCCTGATTCTGTATGTTGTATTTTGTGTCATTTCTTTTGCCGTTCCTTTTTGTTTTTATACAATATGCGGAATTTTTTGGCAAAAATTTTTAAGTATTATTTAATTTTGTGTTACAAAAAACGGCAGCATCACTGCTGCCGTTAAGAAAATTGGAAGTATTTCGGATTGTATATTTTAGATTTCTTTTTCTTCCTCGTTGACTGGAATGACTTCGTATTGGCAAAAAGTTCCGTCATAAGTGTAATGAAGCCGGATAATTCCATTTGCTGCATCGAAATAGACCATACAGGTCCTTTCTTGTGCGGCTTCTTCGTTCTGTGTATATGCTTCTTTACAGGCCAGAGTACATGCCTCTTTGAATGCTTCCTGTTTTGTAGAAAATCCATCATATACTGCATCATCTTTTCCGCCACGGGAAAAAGCAACCTCAATCCGGTAATTGCCTTTATATTTTGGCTTTGACGAATCTCTAACGTATTCGCATGCAACTGCAAGTGCAACATTTCCATTCTCGTCCAGGTCATTCTTAGTCCATCGGTTTTCATCATCGCATACGCAGCGAAGATTCCAATCATCAATGGTAAGAAGTCCCGTGTCGGTTTTCATCCATAGGATGATAGCCTTTTTGTATGCGGCTTCAGGCGAATCTGCTTCCACGATGAATGAGATATGGCCATCTTTCAGCATATAAGTAATGTTGCCATCACCATCTTCGCATTCTATTTTTTTGCTGTAAGATACACTTCCAGCGCTGTGATACCACAACTGCGTATGACCGTAGACGTTAAAAACAACTTCGTATTCTTTCATTCTTCAACAACTCCTTCCTCTAATGCTTCAGCATACGCCTCATCCAGCAGTATCTGCACCTGGCATTTCTCGCATTCGTCGTTTTCGCACCAATTGCAGAGAATATTTCCCGCCTTTGTTAATTCCTGGTATTTCTCCTTTGTCATTTTCATTTCTTTTCTCCCTTTCTTTGTAGATATTTTTTTTGCGTCAAGAATAATATGCGTGATTTTCTACGATGCAAAATTCAGCATATTAAGTATGTAAAAAAAATCTTTAAAAAAAGAAAGGAACTGTAAAATGGAAGTTAAAGAAATCAAGAATAAAGTTGAAAAAACGTTTTGTGCAGATAATGGAAAGCGTTTCTCAGTTGGAACAGATATCTCTTTCGTCCTGGCGGATACTGGAGACAAATGCATCGGGACTATTCGAAAAATTAAGAAAAAGCATATAGTTATTGACAACATCGAAATTAATGGAAAACCGTTACCGATGAGAGATTTATATGCAAAAGTCCCATATCTGGAAATTCAGCCAAACAGTTGTGCGTATGTGTATTGCGATTGATTTTTTATTTATTAAGAGAGGAGAAAAAACATGTTCAGAATCAGAAAAGTAAACAAAAAAAATATTGCAGAGGAAATCAAGTCAGGTGACATTGTCCAGCATTTTAAGCGTACTGACGATATGCAGGCAAACGAATATCTTTACCGAATCATCGCCGAAGCCAAGCATACAGAGACAAACGAATATATGGTCGTTTATCAAGCGATGTATGGCGATTTTCAGACCTACGCCCGCCCAATGGCTATGTTTCTCAGCCCAGTCGATAAAGAGAAATACCCGGACGCAAAACAGGAATTCCGCTTCGAGAAATGCCAGTTTTCTAACGACGGAAAATGGCTTCCTGAATTTTAGACAAATTTAAGGAGAAGACCTTTGGTCTTCTCCTTTTTTTCTTGTCTTCCTGCTTTTGTTTTTTTTATTTTTCGGCTAACGCATTACTCCGCAGCTACAGCCTCTGTGTCGTCGCCTTTGTTGCTGCCATCTCCGGCATCGCTTTCTGTCATTTCGTCTTCGATATCACCATCTTCAGTATCTGTCTTTGCAAATTCTTTTTCCAGTTTTTTTGCATCGTCTTCAGAAATCTTACCGTCATTCAGGAGTTCTTTTACCTTATTCAGAAAGGCCTCGGACGCCTGTTTTGTTTTTTCAGTTTCCGCATCTTCACCTGTGCTTTCGCTTGCATTTTCATTCCCACTGGCTGCGCTATCCTTCTCAGTAGCCAGCGCATCATAATATGCATCTAAAAGCGTTTTTGCTACGTTTGAAATCTTTTCGTCCGTATTTGGATTTTCAACATTTGCGTCCTTGTCGTCATTGCTTTCTTCATTAAAGGCAAAATGCTCCTTTAAATATTTTTCAATCTTTGAAAATCCTTTTGAGGCTTCTTCCCCAGCGTTTTTTGTGATTTCAGATAAATCATACCCAAAAATAGACACGGATTTATCTTTTTTGTCTTTCTCGGTATTGATTGTCTCGTCAGTTGTATCCGCATTATCGGCATCTTCCTGTGTAGGGTCTTCTTTACTGATATCTTCAGAGCCTTCTGTCTGCTCTTCGTATGTATCTTCTGTCACCGGGGTCATCTCGTCGTCACCCTGTTCGTCGCTGACATCTGTGGAAGAAAGTGAATCATCGGATGAACTGTCGTCCGTGCCAGTGCCGCTTGAGTCTTCGTCCATGTCATCTTCAATCACTGCAGCGTTATCAATGTCGCTCATATCGTCCTCTGTTGTGTTGACAATCATTCCAGGGTCATCTGTTGAGGAAGAGATGACATTATCTCCAAGTACACTGTCGTCCACCTGGTCCGTAATGCTGTCGCTGTCTTTCGTTTCTTTCTTTTCTTCCTGCTTGTCTGATTTATCCGTATCTTCTTTTTTGTCGTTCTTTATTGCTTCCAGCTCCTGTTTGATATTGTCGCCAATCTCCTCCAGGTTCTTTACATAAGAATCATCGTAATCCTGGTTAGCAACATCTTCAACCAGGTCCACGATATTGTCAATCTGCTGTTCTGTGATATTGACGTTGTTATTGTTGATGATGTTCGTTACGGTATTCTGGATGTCGGTTTTGTTTGTAACATTGTTTTGCACAACTTCGGTTTTCGCCTGGTTTACGATGTTCTCGGCCTGTGCGGTGCCAATGTCTTTTGCAATATCTTTCGTGATAACGACTTCCTGCGTGGCGATATCTTTTTTATCTTTATTGATGACCGTTCCGGTTGCCTTTTCATAAGCCATCATAACGCCCGTGAGTGCTCCGGTCCCGGATACCTGGAATGGACATGCGGAAACAACTTCGCAGTTCTTGATTCCAAGGTCTGCCAGTGTAGAAGCAATCATGTTTGCAGTGACATACTGCAGATTTGCGGTCCTTACCTTGATTCCACCGGATTCGGTTGGTTTAATGTAAGCACAGCTTACCGTCCTTGTTCCAATCTGTTCAAGCGGGATGTACCCGGAAAGGTGTGAAACCTCATCTTTGTTTGTGACAGTGATTTCCTGCACACTCTTATCGCCGGAAATCCCGAAATATTTCATCATTGTCTTTTTCTGCTCTGCCGTCAGGTCATTTCCGATGGAAACGACTTTTGACGCATCGGCGAAAACCGGCTGCAAGGCCATTGTCGGTAATGCGGCAGCGGTCATCACGGCCGAGCAAACGATTGCTAAAATTCTATTTTTCATTATTTTTTTATGCAGATTTTTTTCTGCTTTCCTCCTGTTTTTGTTGTGCTTACAATATGCAGGATTTTTACCAGAATGGGAATTTTTTGCGAAAGAAAATTTTTTCAGTGCAGGATGCCAGAAATTCTGCATATTACGGAAAGAAAAACTTAAAAAGGAGAATAAAATATGCAGAAAAATATAGACACATCACCAAATTATCATAATGGCGCGTAAAACCGCGGCCAATCCTGATGCGTATTACTTAGATTTACGTGTCAGGTTGTCCGTCGGATGTAAGCGCCGGTCTTATTTTTTCTTCTTATACCTGCCAGTCTTCTCATACTTACGCTTATGGTATTCTGTACACTGAGATTCCACATATTCTTTGATTTTGTCTAATGTAACTCCGCCTGTGGTTGCGATAAAATAAGACGGGCTCCATAAAGATACGTCACCAAACAAATATTGACTTACATATTTGTCATATTCTGCATTTAAATGTATCTTCTTAGATGTCTGCGTTTTCAATACGCGTATGATATCTGACGGCCGTTCTTGCGGAGGCATGGATATCAGCAAATGCAGATGGTCTGTATCCGATTCTGCAGATATCAATTCACCGCCATGCTCTTTACATATCTCTGAGCATAGCATCTTCATAAAATCCCCAATCTCATCAGATATCACTGGTTTCCTGTATTTTGTAACAAAAACAAGATGGTATGTCATCAGATATACAGAATGTGCTTTTTTCTTATACTCCATATTAAAAATCACCTCACAAATCAAATTTAAGTCAACTTGACTATATTTATAGTATATGGTATAATATAAGCATAGTCAAGGACTATCAATATAAATTTAAGTCAATTCGTTCTTGGAAGAAAGGAGGTATATATTATGCGCACATGGAAAATGATAATCAACCCTAAGAAAAATAAAGAAGACGCTGCGTTCTGTCAGTATTTTAAGACAAACACCGCAGATTTCAAGTGCATGTATAATGTTGCCAATTTCTATATCCGGAATACGATGACTGGTATTAAAAAGTCTCCGGAGGAACGTACACGCCTGGAGACTGAAGTCCTGCACTATGTTTTTACAGGCATCCAAAAGGCCAATGAAGCCATTGGACAGAAGCGAATGAAAAAGAAGTTTGAGGATTTGAAACTTGCTCAGGTTGGTGGCATGAACTGTGCTGTCATTGCTTATTCTCTCGCCAGCCAGGAACCATTTCAATATCCCACAACCAAAAAGTGGTTTTTGTCGTACAATACGCTGGATGCTATTTTTAAATTTACAGACAATCCGGTGTATAAAAGAATGAACAGCCAAGTGAACCAAAATGCTATCAGGAAAGTGATTGCTGCATGGGAGGGATATTTTGAATCCTTAAAGCAGTATAGGATAAATCCGGCAGGCTACACAGGAAAGCCAAAGATTCCAGGATACAAGAACACAGAAGAATCTACCGCATGGTTTTCAAAACAGGTAGCGAAACTGAAGGAAGAAGACGGGAAGTCATATCTTCAGTTTGTTAATCAGAAAGAACGCTTCTGCATTGGCAAGGCATCCATATATAAAGGACTGCAATATGTAAAAACCGAGATTAAGCCAGTCTACGGACGGTATTGTCTGCTGGTAACATTTGACGATAAGGTAAAGGCAGTAGAGCCGCCAGCAAACCCTGAGCGGATTCTTGGTCTTGACCCTGGAGTAAGCAACTTTCTGGGTGTTGCAAATAATTTCGGAGCTGTTCCTTTTGTCATCAAGGGCGGAGCTATCAAATCTGTGAACCAGAGATTTAATAAACGGAGGTCAGCACTACTGTCGGTTCTTACAAAAGGAAGCGACAGTCAGCATTCTGTAAAATACAGTGAACAGCTAAATACTTTAAGTAAAAAACGTGATTCTTTTATGTGTGATTACTTTTATAAATGTGCATGGTATATCTGTAGATATGCACAGGCTGCCGGTGTAGAAGTGATTGTAATGGGACATAATGAAGGTCAGAAGCAGGAAGTCACTCTCGGAGATAAAAATAATCAGCATTTTGTAGCGATTCCATATTTAAAGTTCATCACAGTTTTAAAGACGGTTGCTGCTAAATGTGGCATCGCCGTAGTTATCAGAGAAGAAAGTTATACTTCCAGAGCAAGCCTGCTGGATATGGACAATATCCCGACATATAAACAGGGAGACGATACTAAATATCAATTTTCTGGTAAAAGAATCCACCGTGGACTGTACAAGTCCAGGAACGGGACCGTTATGAATGCTGATATCAATGGAGCGTCAAATATCTTACGCAAAGAATACACACATGCCTTTGACAATGTGAAAGATTTTACATATTTGTATGAGACAACATTTGCGATTGGATATAAAGATTTGTATAACAACGCCAAAGCTATGGATGAAAGACCTGATGGATATCGTTACCATAAAGCAGGATTTGGAAGTAAGGTCCGCCGTAAATATAGAAAACAGAGCCGTATGGAATACTGTAAACTTTTTGGCAAAAGTAAGTTTGTATGGATGACAGATAAGAGAGATAAAACGCAGGCTGAACATGCTGCGTAGATAAAAAGGTAATCCCCGTAACAGGGGATAGAGGGATAGTGTTAGTCCTGCGAGGCGCTTTTCGGCCTCGCAAAGAAGCCG
>NZ_JBDGAB010000080.1:0-14760 GCF_040910705.1 Blautia sp. RTP21359st1_E11_RTP21359_211015 | reverse complement strand
GATCTGGTATTATGACCGTAACTGGCAGAGCTGCTCTTCTGGAGAAGCCGCCTGTGAAATGATCCTGGAAACAGATATTTCTTCTTCAGAAAAATCCGGCGAGCTTTCTTTCCGGCAGCTTTCCAACTGCAGTGAGCTTTACCGGATCACCCTGCGTTTTCCTGTTGATGACTACAGAAGGGAGGCTGTACATTGAAACAGAAGCATACGTTTTTTGTAACTGTCGGCATTCCTTCCCTGTTTCTTATCTTCTCTGTGCTGTGTCTCTGTGTACTTGCTCTGCTTACTCTTGGAAGCTCCAGATCCAGTCTTAACACAGCCAGACATTCTATGAAACAGACCGAAAATTATTACACCGGCTGCGCAAGCGCCACAGAAACCGTTTCAGAAATCCGTGATGATCTGGAGCAATACAGGGAAAAAGCTTCCGATGAGACCAGATATTTTTCCATGATACAAACGCTTGCGGACACAAGGAACGATCTCAGCTGGGATTCCCACAGCCACACCCTTTCCTTTTCCGTTGGAATTTCCGAGACACAACAGCTTTCTGTAGTGCTTGAGATTTTTTATCCGCAGAAAAAAAGCTCTTCCGCTTATCAGATCCTGCAATGGAACACAGAGCTTACCGGATTCTGGCAACCTGACAACCACCAGAATGTATTTAAAGGAGAATAAACCTATGGATACCCCTATTCCTGAATTTTTAGCAGAAGCTGCCAACCGGCGTGTCTCTGATATCTTTATCATCGCAGGCCGCCCCCTGGCAGAAAAGATCGACGGTCATCTTTTGGACCGTGGTGACAGGCTGATGCCTGATCAAACAGAAAATTTACTCCGCACCATTTACGGCCTTGCGGAAAACCGCGATATATCCCGTCTTATGGAAACCGGTGATGATGACTTTTCTTTTTCCATTCCCGGTGTTTCTAGATTTCGTGTCAATGCCTACAAGCAGCGTGGTTCCCTGGCTGCCGTGATCCGCGTGATCGCCTTCCGGCTGCCGGATCCTGCAGAGCTTTCCATTCCCGAGGATGTGATGAACATCTCCGAATATACCCGTGGCATGGTCCTTGTTACCGGTTCTGCTGGAAGCGGTAAATCCACCACCATGGCCTGTCTGATCGACAGGATCAACCATACCCGGGAAGGCCACATCATCACTCTGGAGGATCCTCTGGAATATCTCCACCGCCATGATCGCTGTATCGTCAGCCAGCGCGAGATCTGTACCGACACCGAAAGCTATCTAACTTCTCTTCGTGCCACACTACGCCAGAGCCCGGATGTGATTCTTCTTGGAGAGATGCGTGATCATGAAACCATCCAGACTGCCATGACCGCAGCGGAAACCGGTCATCTTGTCCTTTCCAGCCTGCATACTCTGGGAGCAGCCAACACCATCGAACGCATCATGGACGTGTTTGAGCCATCTCAGCAGCATCAGATTGCCCTCCAGCTTTCCATGGTCCTTCAGGCTGTAATCTCCCAGCAGCTGATCCCGGATGTGGACGGACGCAACATTCCTGTTTTCGAGATCATGCGCCTGACTCCTGCCATCCGCAATATGATCCGCGACAATAAAGTACACCAGATCGAAGGCGTGATCTCCACATCCGGTCAGGAGCAGATGCGTTCTATGGACCAGAGCCTTCTGGAATTATATAAAAAAGGCCGTATCACCAGGGATACAGCTCTGAAATACGCTTTAAACGCAGACATGCTGAAGCGCAGACTTATGTAAGGATCTTCTCGGTATACCTCTGCCTGATATGTAAAAACACATAAAAAATCCCTTACCGATCTCTGATATGTTTCCGGAATACAGAACACATATCATTTTACAGATCCGGTAAGGGATTTCTTTATTTTCAATCCGATCTCGATCAAAAAGACATTCCTTCTCTGCGATCGATCAATGCACTACATTTCCTACAATTCCATAAGAAACAATATACATAATGGCACTTGCCATAAAAAGTCCGCACAGGATCGCAATGGAGGATTTTTTGATATCCACCTCAAGAAGAGAGGCGATCAGTGCACCTGTCCAGGCTCCTGTGCCCGGAAGAGGGATTCCCACAAACAGCAAAAGTCCCAGAAATTCATATCTCTTGATCTGGTCACTCTTTCCCATAGCTCTGTTTTCCAGCTTTGTGATCAGACCTCTGAACGTCTTTGTTTTTTTCATCCATTTAAAGATCTGCCGGATAAAAAGCAGGATAAACGGAATCGGAATGATATTTCCCACGATACAGATCGGCAGTGCCTTCGCAGCCGATATCTTCAGCAGAGAGGCTGCCAGAAGGCCGCCTCGAAGCTCCAGTATCGGGATCATAGAAATGATGAACACAGCTCCCTCGGGAGAGATAAACTGTGCAAGGTGGTGTGAAAACCATTGTACCAGTACTTCCATAGTACCTCCTTAACTGTTATTTCTGCAGATATTCCGTCAGGAATTCTACCAGCTTTTTCATCTCCTCATCGGTACCGATGGTGATACGGAGATGATTGTCGATCCTGTCCTTCGGGAAATATCTTACATAGATATGTTTCTCCCTCAGTGCTGCGAAAAGCTCTTTGGCCGGACAGCTCTCATGTGTGGCAAAGATAAAGTTGGATCTGGAATCCTGGAAGGAAAATCCAAGCTTCCTGAGCTCTGCCTTTGTCCACTCTCTTGTTGTAATGATCTTATGGCAGCATTCCTCAAAATATGCCTTATCCTCCATAGATGCCACACCAGCTGCGATGGTTGTACGATCCATGGTATAGGAGTTAAAGGAATATTTCACATCATTGAGATATTTGATCAGCTCCGGATTTCCGAAAGCATATCCGATACGCATT
Source organism: Blautia sp. RTP21359st1_E11_RTP21359_211015 (assembly GCF_040910705.1). Taxonomy (NCBI): domain Bacteria; kingdom Bacillati; phylum Bacillota; class Clostridia; order Lachnospirales; family Lachnospiraceae; genus Blautia; species Blautia sp. RTP21359st1_E11_RTP21359_211015. The sequence goes on along the minus strand of NZ_JBDGAB010000080.1, from coordinate 11,913 downwards.
CCTGCCAGAGATCTGGACTTGGAGAAGGTCTGCACAACAAGCAGATTATCATATTTTTCGATCAGCGGCAGTGCGGATGCTGCTCCGAAATCCACGTACGCCTCATCTACGATCACGATACTCTCCGGATTCTTTGCCACGATCTCCTCGATCTCGGAAAGAGGCATTTCCACGCCGGTCGGTGCATTGGGATTAGGGAATACGATTCCGCCGTTTTCACGGAAATAATCTTCCTTACGGATATGGAACTCCTCATCTAATGCCGGGCGCTCATATGGGATCCTTAAAAGATCTGCCCATACATCATAGAAAGAATAAGTGATGTCCGGGAACAGGATCGGTTTCTCTGAATTAAAAAATGTGAGAAAACACATAGCCAGTACGTCATCAGAACCAACGCCTGTAAATACCTGCTCGTCCTTCAGGCCGTAGAACGCGGCAATACTGTGTACCAGGTCTCCTGCTGTCGGATCCGGATAAAGTCTCAGGGTATCGGCATCAAGGGCCTTCAGCGCCTTCTCCACACCCGGAGCCGGTGAATATGGATTCTCGTTTGTATTCAGTTTGATCATGCCTCTCTCATTTGGCTGCTCGCCAGGAGTATACGGCACTACTTTTCGTATATTAGCTTCCCATGGTTTCATGCTGTGCTTAACCTCCTATCATATTCTTTTGCTATTGTACTCACTGCGAGGACATTTGTCAAAGGGTAATACCACCTGTCTGGAAACAAAAAGACACCCGTACCGGGTTACAGAGTACGGGTGTCTGATATATTCTTCTTAATGAAGGGCTGTTTTGGTTCGTATCAGGCGCTTAAGATCAGATACGTGCTACGCCTGTTGCTTTTGCTGCCTCTGCTACTGCTTTTGCGACAGCCGGTCCGACTCTCTTGTCGAATGCCTTCGGAATGATATACTCCGGAGAAAGCTCCTCATCTGTGATCAGATCTGCAAGAGCCTTGGAAGCTGCGATCTTCATCTCATCGTTGATATCACTTGCTCTTACATCAAATGCACCACGGAAGATTCCAGGGAATGCAAGAACGTTGTTGATCTGGTTCGGGAAGTCACTTCTTCCTGTAGAGATAACCTTTGCTCCGCCTGCTTTTGCGTCATCCGGGAAAATCTCCGGTGTCGGGTTTGCGCATGCGAAGATGATGGCATCTTTGTTCATGGTCTTAACCATCTCTGTTGTAACTGCTCCAGGAGCGGAAACACCGATAAATACATCCGCGCCAACCAGCATCTCTGCAAGAGATCCCTGTTTCTTCTGAAGGTTTGTGAGCTTGCTCATCTCTTCCTTAACCGGGTTCATTCCTTCTGTACGTCCCTCATAGATGGCACCCTTTCTATCGCAGAGTGTAACATCCTTGAAGCCTGCTTTCAGAAGAAGTCTGCAGATAGAGATAGCAGCTGCACCTGCACCGTTCATAACGATACGGACATCCTCTTTCTTCTTTCCGACAACCTTCAGAGCGTTTGTCAGACCTGCAAGTGTGATGACTGCAGTTCCGTGCTGATCATCGTGGAAGATCGGAATATCACATTTCTCTTTCAGTTTTTTCTCGATCTCAAAACATCTCGGAGCGGAGATATCCTCAAGGTTAACACCACCGAAGGATCCGGAGATCATGTAAATAGTATTTACGATCTCGTCTACATCATGGCTCTTAATGCAAAGCGGGAATGCGTCTACATCGCCGAATGCCTTGAACAGTACACATTTACCTTCCATTACAGGCATACCGGCTTCCGGTCCGATGTCACCAAGACCAAGAACTGCGGAACCGTCTGTTACAACAAGACACATATTCCATCTTCTTGTAAGCTCGTAGGATTTATTGATATCTTTCTGGATCTCAAGGCAAGGCTGAGCTACACCTGGTGTATATGCAAGAGAAAGGTCGTCTTTATTCTCAACCGGCACTCTTGTAACAACCTCGATCTTACCTTTCCAATCTCCGTGCAGTCTTAATGACTCTTTTGCATAATCCATTTTCTTTTCCTCCTTGGATAATTATGATATATTTCATTTCAAAAGGATTACCTGAATTAATAATTACCATTGAAGAATTTACTGTCCTTCGGAAGCTCATAGCCTTCAAAATAAGAGCCAAAATCAAGCTTCAGATAACTGCAGAGATCAGCAAGCTCTACCATGGTATTGTCGTTGACCGGAATGCCATTCTCTTTTCTGTCTTTTTCAGCAGCTACCTCTTTCTCACCGTGTGTATAGATCCTGTCCTGACCGTCTGCCTTCGGACTCTCCCGAAGTGCCTCAAGATATTCTGAAAAATGCTTGCGGATCGCATCCGGATCTCCGAATGCCGCCGGGTTGATCGCCATAAATCCATGGCAGATACCGGTCTTATCCGGGAATGTACAGCATTTGTCGGAGGTAACGCCCATGGAAAGAATAGAGCTGAACAGCTCACAGAGCATTCCATAGCCATATCCCTTATGGCTTCCGCTGACTTCCTCGTTTCCACCAAGAGGCATGATTCCGCCGCCCTTCTTGGCTACGATGTTTGCAAGTACATCCGGTGCATTATTGCTGGCATGACCGTTTTTGTCAAGTGCCCAGCCATCCGGAAGAGGCTTGCCCATCTTATTATACATTTCCAGTTTACCCCTGGTTACAACTGTTGTGGAACAGTCAAAGAAAAACGGATACGGGTCTGCAGGCATAGCGACTGCGATCGGGTTGGAGCCCAGCATAGCCTTTCTTCCAAAAGTCGGTACCATGATCGCCTCGGAGTTGGTACATGCCATTCCAAGAAGTCCTTCATGGCAGGCCATGTTCGCATAATATCCTGCAATACCGAAATGGTTGGAATTTCGTACACTTACGATTCCCACACCAGTTGTCTTTGCCTTCTCAATTGCCTTTTCCATGGCAAAATGGCTGATCAGCTGGCCCATTCCGTTATGTCCGTCTATCACGGCAGAAATCGGTGTTTCAAAAACAACTTCCGGTTTCGCCTGGGGATGAATAGTCCCCTTCTCGATTCCTTTATGGTAACGAACCATCCTCTGCATTCCGTGGCTCTCGATCCCATACAGATCAGCAGTCAGAAGAACATCTTTAATGATGCTTCCTTCTTCCTCAGAAAAGCCAAACGCTTTGAAAACGTCTCCGCAGAAATGGTTCAGTGTGTCATAACTCCATTTTACATATCCCATAATCGCAAGTCCTTTCTCCTGATATTTCCGGCAGGTTACCGCCCACGCTGTGGCCTGCTACATATTTTATATGATACTGCAGGGGGTACAGTAACCTTCATCCTGTGCTGTCTCGTCTTATGCTGTCCTGCCTCATGCTATCTTACCTTACGCTGTCTAGTCTCATGCTGTCCCAACTTACGCTGTCTCATCTTATGCTGTCTCGTCATGAAGCCTTCAGGATGCTGCCATAATATCAAACTTTTTTGGTATTACCAATACAGTCCCTATTATAGCACGTGGTCTTACCAAAATCAATAGTGGTCTTACCAGATTAACGGGATTTTTACTGAAATTTTATTTAATTTTTTCAGGTGGATCAGCGATGAAATACAAGGCTGTTCTCCCCCTGCTGCTGCGCAATCTCCAGTATATATTTCTCAATGGTTTCCATATGTTCGCGCATCAGCTTCTCCGCCTGGTTCCGGTCTCCGGAAATAATGGCTTCCACCAGCCTTCTGTGCTGGTCATCCACCTCAAGAGCGGAATTATGTTTCTGCATAATATAGGCTCGGGTGCCGGAAATGATCTCCTCTGTCAGCTGCGCTGCCGCATCCAGAACATTATAGATCATAGGATTCCCTGCGATCCTGCCAATCTTCGTATGAAGCTTCTTATCAAGACCTGCACGGGCTTTCTCGTCCTCTGAGCTCTCCAGCTGTGCCAGGATGGAACGCAGATCTAATGCATCCTTCTCTGTACAATTCCCGGCTGCAAGAAGCGCAGCCTCCTGCTCCAGCGCAGAACGAAGTTCCTGTACCTGCTGTACATGGCTGTTATTCAGCTGAAAAAGAAGGGCCAGTGGTGCAGAAAGCCACTGATCCATATTCTCGGTAATATAGTTGGCTCCGCCGCGGACCGTTGTGACAATTCCCATCAGCTCCAGTGCCCGCAGGACTTCACGGACAGCAGGTCTAGAAACTCCCAGTGATTCTGCCATAACACGTTCCGCAGGTAAAGTGTCCCCCGGCTTCAGTTCTCCCCGCCGGATATTTTCTATGATCTGCGCTAATATTCCGTCAAATGCTCGTTCTTCTGTAATCTTTGTAAACATGTCGTCCGTTTCGGCCGCCTTCCTTTATTATTGTGTTGCCTTCCTTTACATAAAAATCCCGGAATATAGACAAGTGGATATTTACCATTCTCAGTCATCATGCAGTTCTGCACCAGATGATCGCTCTGCAGCCATTCAGTCAGTCTGTGCATTTTGACTATTTGCCCTCTCTATTTTCCGGACTTTTATAGTAAATATTATACGATAATTCCCCAATTTAATCAATAGTAAATAATAAATTGGTAAGACATATTATTTTATTCCATTATTGAGAATGTTTTCCACTTCCTCCATCTGGCCCAGAAGCATTTTCTGGCGGTCGTCAAAAAGAAGACCTTTATTATGCCTGTAATACTGGTCAGAACCGTTCTCCCGAATGAACCAGAGACTATAATAGTTGGCATTCAGTTCTGTGATAAATGCCACCATTTCCTGGCTGTCCCCAAAAGCAGCTTCCATGAAGTCGAAGACGTTCTGAAGAGTAAGAGATATTTCGTCGGTTCGGTTTTCGTAGGCTTCGGTTTCGGATCCGAAGAGGACTTTCACAAACTCATAGTTCCTGTTTGACGATGGATCTTCCGATTCTGCTGCAGCACTTCCGCCTCCTGCCAGCTCTGAACCTGATCCGGTTTTATCTGATCCGGTTGATTCCGATCCAATTGATCCCGAGGTTGATTTCAATCCGGACGCATTTTCAAAAAATGACACAACACGTTTCTGTATACGCTCCTGCTGTTTTGTAAGAAGCTCACTCTTTTTGTCCTTTTCAAGATCCGCCTCTGCTTTTTCCATGAGATTTTTTGCTGTGAGGCTGTCCTGATCTTCTCTGAAGTACACCATATAATCATACAGTTTCGTGAGGTAGGCATCGGTAAGATAGCATTCTGTAAAAAGCTCGCTGAGCTTTCCGTTGAGAAGGCTTACAATGCTCAAATGCTCGTCCAGAGAGGCTGTGCGGATCTTACCCAGAGTAATGGGATCCCACTTTCCTTTCAGGATGTCCTCCACTTTATAGTCCGTTCTGTACTTATAATAAAGAGCCAGATAGCCTGCAAAATCCTTCGCGATCATCCTGTGCTGAATGTACTGACTGACCACCTCACGGTCTACGGTTTTTCCAAGGATCTCATAAACCTGGATCAGACGGGAAAGATCCTCCCAGCCTCTGGCTGTGGCAAAGATCTTTCCGTCTACGGTATTCTCCACCCTGTAGAAATTTTTTCTGCGAAGCTCCAGATAGGAGATCACCGCCGGATGAATTCCCTGCTGATAGGCATATTCCTTCCATACATCAAAGTCTGCCTCCACATCGATCTTCTTGATACGGTCCAGAGTGACCACATCGAATTCCCGGACGGATTTGTTATATTCTGGCGGGTTGCCTGCTGTGACGATCACCCAGCCTTCCGGCACCTTCTGGTTTCCGAAGGTTTTTCCCTGAAGGAACTGCAGCATCATCGGCGCTAGTGTTTCAGATACGCAGTTGATCTCATCAATAAACAGGATGCCTTCTTTCAGACCTGTTTTTTCCATTTTGTCGTAAACGGACGAAATGATCTCACTCATGGTATATTCCGTGACAGAAAATTCTTCCTCACCATAATTCTTTTTTACAATAAAAGGAAGTCCCACAGCACTCTGCCTGGTGTGGTGGGTAATGGTATAGGAAACAAGAGCAATCCCGCATTCCCTTGCTATCTGTTCCATAATCTGTGTCTTTCCGATTCCCGGAGGGCCCATAAGAAGGATCGGTCTCTGTCGGATCGCCGGGATCCGGTACTCACCGAATTCGTCCTTTGAAAGATATGCTTCTATGGAATCTCTGATCTCCTGCTTTGCTCGTTTTATGTTCATGGTATTCTCCTTTTCACGGCATATAAAAAACTGCCTGCAGGATTCTCCGCCTAAAACGGGTTGCCTTGCGCGACATCTACAAAAAATATGCCTGAATCCAATGATAAATCGAAAATTGAATTCAGGCAAGTTTTTCACTACTATATAATTTTTTTTATTCTGCTGTCAGTGTGTGTATCAGGTTCAGAATACGTCCCGCAGACATTCTGACAACTTCTTCCGAAAGCTTTCCGTCTTCAAAAGCTTTTCGGATATTTTCTGCATCGGCTGCATTACCAGGCATGATAATATCATTTCCTGCTGTCACGCATTTCCATGGAATACTTCCATCTTCCGGAACCGTTGTATTCCAGTCTGACATGATCACACCGTCAAATCCCCATTCTTTTCGGGCAATGGCTGTACAGAGATCAACACTGTTTGCAGCATGGACACCATTCAGTAAATTATAGGAAGACATGATTGCCACTGGTCTGCTTTCTTTAACTGCAATCTCAAAACCACGCAGGTAAATTTCCCTCAGGGCACGTTCTGATACCTGTGCATCTACGCCCATACGATTATCTTCCTGATTGTTGCAGGCAAAATGCTTAACGGTAACACCGCAGCCAGGTCTGCTCTGCACTCCTTTTGTCATGGCTGCTGCCATGGTTCCGGAAAGCAGCGGATCTTCGGAATAATACTCAAAATTTCTGCCGCACAGAGGGTTTCTCTGAATATTAAGACCAGGTGCTAGCCAGAGATCTATGTGGAATTCTTCCATTTCTTCTGCCACTGCTATTCCAACTTTTTCCACAAGGGCAGTATCCCAGGTCTGAGCCAGTGCAGTTCCAACCGGAAATGCCGTACAGAACTGATAATATCTGTCTGCGTTTTCGTGAGTCTCATCTGTTCTCAGATATCCATTTTCCAGAGATCCAAGGACACCGATTCCATATACTGTGTCTGTTTCTCTGTCTACTTCATAATTCTGCTGAAGTCTCAGTCCTGCCGGCCCATCGGCCATGATCAGTGGGGAAACGCCATATTGCTCATAAAGAGCAGCCGTGGTCTCACCGGCAGAACCAGGAACACGGATTCCTGCCGCCCCCAGATTACTGGAGATTCCAGCAATATTTCCATAAAACAGCGGGAGCAGATCCTTTGCAGGAATCTTATTTTCCGGTTGGCAGGTGCATTCTGTTCTCTTCTCTGGTTCAGGATAATAGATATATCTTCCAATCTTCTCATTCTCTGCCTTCTCTTTCCATTTCAGAGTTCTGGCAGAAAGATTCTGGCGGTCATAAACTTCTTCAGTAATATCAGTCTGGTTCTCAAGGATATTCGTTTTATCCAGGATCACACTCTCCGGCACTTCAAGCATTGCAGCCAGCGTAAGCGATGCAATGCTGTTTCCGACCCAGACAGCATAATAACCTTTTTCAGCAATCCAGGCATGCTGCTCTTCGGAAAAATATGCCAGTGTCTTTCTGTCGATCCTGATTTTCAGCAGTTCTTTTTCCCCCGGCTTCAGAAGTTTTGTTTTTGCAAAGCCAGCCAGTCGACGGTATTCCTTCCCTGATTCATCCTGTGGAAGAGACACATAGACCTGCACGACCTCTTTTCCCGAAAAAGTTTCTCCTGTATTCGTTACCTCTGCTTCAACTTCAACGCCATCCCCTGATGTTTTCATCCCATGGAAGCGTATCTGCATTTCTGTGTAAGAAAGTCCATATCCAAACGGAAACAGCGGTTTTACACCAAAAGTATCAAAATAACGATATCCTGTATAAATTCCTTCCTTGTACTCTTCTCTTTCAAGCTTGCCATTAAGATAGCTGTATTCCTCTGCACACGGATAATCCTCATACCTTCTGGCCCATGTTGCAGTCAGCTTGCCGCCTGGAGTTACCTTTCCCAGAAGGACATTGGCGAGGGCAAGTCCGCCTCTTTGTCCAAGCTGGGAAATATTCAGGACAGCACAGATATTTTCTGTTTCTTCCAGAATATCTGTCAGTTCTACCGGACCGCCGGAATTCAGGATAAGTACTGTAGGAATCTTCTGTGCATCAAGGAACCGGATATCCTCCCGCTCCCGTCTGCTCAGATAATAATCTCCCTCGACCCTGCGCCTATCCTTTCCCTCACCGGAAATCCTGCTTACCACATAGATTGCTGTCTGGGCATCGACAGTATCTTCTGCTGTGACTGCACGGCCTTCCGGCATTGCAAAGGGATTTTCCGCATAAGCATCAAAAGGATTTTCCACAAACTTTGCTTCTTCCAGTATTTTTTCTTTCCATGCCCGGCGTGCTTCTGCGTATATTGACTCATAATTGGCCAGCCATTTCTCGCTTACGATCTGAATACCGTTTTCTTTCAGTCCCTGATAAATAGAAATGTTACTTCTGTTATTCACATCACCGGAACCTGTTCCGCCTTTCACTGTCTTTCCCGCACCGGCGCCGTATAAACCTATTTTCGTGGAAATATTCAGAGGGAGTATTTTTTTATCATTTTTCAGCAGTACAATACCCTCCTCTGCCGCTTTTTCCGAAAGAAGACCGTTTCGTATTTCACGGTCTGACATGCTGTGTTTCTTTGTTCCGCTGTGTTTCCATTTCTTAACTGTCATATCTTACCTGCTACCTTTTGTTATTCTTTTACGCCTCCAAGTGTCACTCCTGCGATGATAAACTTGGAAAGAAGAAGATATACGATAATAATCGGCACAATGGCAACTGTGATCATCATGTAAATCTTACCCATATCAAAATTCATATAATCTGCTCCACGAAGTGTTGCAATCAGGATTGGAACAGTCATCTTGCTTTTAGACTGGATAACCAGAGCAGGAACGAAATAATTGTTCCAGGAGCCTACAAATGTAAAAATCGCCTGTACAGCGATTGCCGGCTTCATGATTGGCAGGACAATACTGTTGAAAGTACGGAATTCTCCGGAGCCGTCAATTCTGGCTGCTTCTACCAGTGACATCGGCAGTGAGGACTGCAGATAGCTGTACATAAAATAGAATACGGCCGGTGACGCAACAGACGGAATGATCAACGGAAGCAGGGAATCATATAATCCCATCTTTGTGATCAGACGAAGGAAGCCCATTGCAGTTACCTGTGTCGGCATGACGAGGATCGCCATGATAAATGTAAACGCTACATTCCTTGCCTTGAAATCATAGGCATAAAGACCATATGCTGTCAGTGAGGAAAAATATGTACATAATACTGCACTGCATCCGGACACGATAATACTGTTAAGAATTCCCCTGAACATCGGAAAGCTTCCGTCATTTGCAACATTCATCAGGTTTTTCCAGAAATATTTTCCAGGAAGAGCAGAAAATCCCTTCTGAAGCTCTGCATGAGAATGAGACGCATTCACGATCAGTACATAAAAGAAAAAGAGACACATAAAGGAAAGAATAATAAGTACCACATGTGCCACGATACTTCTGATCCTGCTGGCTGTCTTATCTTTCATCATTTTGTTTTTCTCCTTTCTGCTCTTGCTCTCTTTTTCGCTGCTTTCTTAGATCCGTCCGGATCATTGTCGTTAGTCATACGATATACAAAGAAGCAGAGGATTGCACTGATAATAAACAGGTATACAGACAATGCTCCGGCCATACCATAATTCTTGCTCTTCAGATGGCTGTTCAGGAACATAATCAGTGTCATGGATGTTCTGTCCGGATTACCCTGTCCGTTTGTGAGGATCTGCGGTACATCAAACATCTGAAGGCCACCGATGATGGAAGTGATCAGAGTATAGGAAAGAATCGGACGAATCAGTGGAAGCGTAATATAGAAGAAACGCTGAATGCTGTTGCATCCGTCCAGATCCGATGCTTCAAAAACATCCATACTGATTCCCATTACTGCTGCCATCAGCATGATGGTCGTGTTTCCGAACCACATCAGGAAATTCATGAAACCTACCAATGATCTTGTTCCCAGAACAGAGCCCAGAAAATCAATCGGTTCCTTTATCCAGCCCAGTGAACACAAAATGGAGTTTACAGGTCCGTTTGTGGAAAACATGGTAAAAAACAGAAGTGCAAATGCTGATGCCATGATCAGGTTCGGCAGATAAATTACAACCTTAAAAAACTGCTTGCCATGAAGCTTCAGCCTGGCATCAGTAAACCAGCATGCAAGCACCAGTGCAACAACGATCTGCGGAACAAATCCGATCACCCAAAGGATCAGTGTATTCAGTCCGTATTTCAGCATGTCAGAATGCAGAAGACTGACATAATTGGCAAGTCCTATAAAATTAGGACCAATCTGCTTGATTCCAGAACGGAAATATTCAAAAAAGCTGTATCTCACTGTATCAAACAGCGGAATCAGCGAAAAGATAAAATAGATCACAAAAAACGGAAGAATAAATATGTATCCCCATTTTCCGTAATTAACGCTCTTTTTCTTCATAATGCTCTTCCTTTCCAGCAAACTGCAGGATCCAAAGATCCTGCAGCATCAACAATTATCCTCATGTGGTATTTATTCCGGCCACTGGATCTCTGTGATCTCCGGATAACGCTCCTGAATAGCTGTCTCAAAGTTGGCTTTTGCTTTGTCAAAGTCTACTTTACCCTGGAAGTAATCACTGAAAGCGTTCTGGATCAGCTCTACACAACCCTGGTCATATGCGGAAAGCGGTGCGATCTTGATATTCTCTGCAACCGGTGCAAAATACTCAAACGGGTTCTGTCCACCAAGGAAATCAGATGCGAAATCTGCATTTGTAGCTGCATCTTTCATACCGGATTTTGTATTTGTAAAATCAGAGTATTCTTTGGAAATCTTAAGAAGATTATCCTGATTTCCCGTCATTGCCAGGATAATATCTTTGACATGTTCCGGATTATCTGTTCCTGTTGCAGCCTGAATGTAAGAGCCACCCCAGTTGTATTCCTGCGGAGGATTTGTAACAGCCCAGTCACCTTCTGCTCCATCCCAGTTTGGTTTCAGAGTAAAGTCGATACCCCATGCCGGGAAGAGGAATGCGAATACCTTGGACTCAGAACTCATTGCCTTGTTCCAGTCATCGTTCCACTGACCTTTTACAGTTTTGTTAAGATAACCTGCATCCAGCCACTCTTTGGAATCTTTTACCCAGTCCATGATCTTTGAATCTACTTTGATCACAGAATCACCGGACTCTACCCACGGATTCTCAATGCTGTTTCCATATAAACGAAAAGTGTCTGCATAAGAAGCAAATGTATAATATCCTTTTTCTTTCAGCTGAGCTGCTGTTTCTTTAGCTGTATCCCAGTCTTTCATCTTCTCGCCAACTTCTTTCGGGTCATCAGTACCGAAAACATCTTTCGCAATGTCACGACGATATACAAGGACACCCGGGCAGCACTGCCATGTGGCGCCTCTCTGTACTCCATCCGCATCAGAAGCTGTTGTTTTCGTGAAATCATACTGATCTGCAAGATCCTTGTCCGGATCAATGCCAAGATCAGTAAGAGGCATTGCAACATCTGCATCTTTGTCTGTATATTTGAACACATAATCTGTCTCAGAAAGGAACATGTCTACCTTATCATCTGCACTTGCATCAGCCTGGTTGAGAAGTGCCTCATCCAGTTTCTGCTGATATACGCCATCCTGGTTCGGATTTACGATCCAGTGGATCTCTGTACCATCTTTCAGTTTTGTAACTGTACCATCTTTGGAAGTGGACTCTACTTCCGGATAAATAGCTTCCAGTCTCTGACGGAACTCATCATTCCAGGAATAAATATTGATCACTTTTCCCTCATCC
>NZ_JBDGAB010000079.1:0-15266 GCF_040910705.1 Blautia sp. RTP21359st1_E11_RTP21359_211015 | reverse complement strand
AAATATCTTCTGAAAGGGAAACCGTTTTCGTTCTCGGATCATAGTGATCCGTAAGACTTCCGCGGATCGGAACCACCTGTACGTCTGTGATCCCAGCCGCTCTCAGGATCCTCTGTGCAGCTTCCGCACCAGTGATACCTGAATGACTCCGGACCTTTTTATAGACTGCAAAGGTACTGCGCAGCTTCGCGGATGCCGCAAGAGAAAGAAGCATTCCGATCACGAGCAAAAGAATCGTGGGGTCCATTCCCCATCCGTAATAACCATATCCGTACATAACTCATCACTCCCTGGAATCTCTGAACATGTCTCCTGGTTTCAACTGATATCCCCGAAGGAACGCATCCGCTTCCATGCGTTTTTTGCCTTCCAGCTGCACTTCATGAAGCACGAGTACCTTCTGGCCGCATGCTACCTGGATTCCTCCTTTGTCAGCGGCTATCACAGTTCCCGGTGCTTCCTGTGCCTGTTTTTCCAGAACAGAGCTCTTCCAGACCTTCAATGTTTTTCCATTGATAAAGGTAAAAGCGCTTGGCCATGGATCAAGGCCTCTTACCAGACGCTCCAGTTCTTCCGCATTTTTGCTGAAATCCAGAAGCCCCATTTTTTTGGAGATCATGGCAGCATATGGTGTTGGACTCTCCTCCGGCTGTTTCTCGCGGGTTGCAGTTCCGTCAAAAATGGACGGTAAGGTCTGTACCAGAAGCTCTGCACCTGCCTGTGCGAGCTTATCAAACAAGCTTCCACCTGTCTCATCTTTGGCAAGCGGAACCACGATCCTGGAAATCATATCACCGGTATCCAGACCGGTTCCCATCTGCATAATGGTAACGCCGGATTCTTTTTCACCGTCGATCACCGCCTGCTGGATCGGTGCAGCTCCACGATATTTAGGAAGCAGAGACGCATGGATATTGATACATCCGAATCTCGGCATATCCAGGATGCTCTTTGGAATGATCTGCCCGAATGCCGCAACAATGATGATGTCCGGTGCAAGATTTTTCAGTTCTTCCACAAATTCAGGATCTCTTACCTTCACCGGCTGCAGTACTGGGATCCCGTGTTTCAGTGCTTCTTCTTTTACAGGAGTAGGCATCATAGTTTTGCCTCTGCCCTTCGGTTTGTCCGGCTGTGTGATCACAGCCTCCACTTCATATCCGTTCTCTGCCAGTGCTGCAAGAGGCGCCACCGCAAAGTCCGGAGTTCCCATATAAATAATCTTCATAGTATCCCGCCTTTAGTCTTCTTCATCATAAGTTACCTTGTGAAGTTCTCCCTCCACAAGTTCTGTATACATTTTTCCATCCAGATGGTCAATCTCATGACAGAACGCTCTTGCCAGAAGGCCCTCTCCCTCGTAGATCTGTTCGTCCATATTTACATCAAGTGCTTTTACCTTCACATAGTTCGGACGTGTTACCTGTCCTGCCATTCCCGGAACGCTCAGGCATCCCTCGTCACCGGTCTGCTCGCCGCTTGTCTCAAGGATCTCCGGATTGATCAGCACGATCGGGCCCTCACCTACATCGATGACAACGATACGTTTCAGGATTCCTACCTGTGGTGCAGCGAGGCCAACACCCATTGCATCATACATGGTATCCAGCATATCTGTGATCAGTTCCCCGATCCTCGGTGTCATTTTGTCTACTGTCCGGGATTTTTTTGTCAGTACAGAATCCCCCTGTACACGGATTGTTCTAAGTGCCATTTTTCTTCTCCTTTAATTCATATCAAATTGAATGTATATTTTCCGGAATCCGGAATTTATCTCTATATATTTCTCCAGCTTCTCTCTGACTGCTGTGAGAAAGCAGATATCCCTGTGCTTCAAATGGATCACCTGACGATAAACATCCTTTACCTTACCTACCGATGCAGCTGCAGGTCCGATCATGTGAAGCTCTTCCTTCGGACTTACCCTGCGGATAAAAACTTCTATATAATACATGGCATTTTTCAGAAGTTCTTCATCCTGGCAGGCGCCAAAAACAGTCATCATATGGGCTGCCGGCGGATAGTCCAGAAGCATCCGATACCCCATTTCTTCTTTATAAAATTTCTTATAATCCTGAATAGCCGCAGCCTGGATACTGTAATGCTCCGGCTGATATGTCTGGATCACCGCCTGCCCCGGCCGATTCCCTCTGCCGGAACGTCCAACTGCCTGAGTCAGAAGCTGGAATGTACGCTCCCCGCAGTGATAGTCATCCATATTCAGCGAAAGATCTGCTGCAATCACTCCTACCAGAGTCACATTCGGAAAATCATGTCCCTTGACGATCATCTGGGTCCCCACCAGAATATCTGCCTCATGCTTTGCAAAAGAAGCCAGGATCTTCTCATAGCTGTCCTTGGTCCTTGTGGTATCAAAATCCATTCGAAGTACCCTGGCTTTCGGGAATTCTTTTTCAATGACCTTCTCGATCTGCTGGGTTCCTGCCTTAAATCCACCAATGTGCGGTGAACCACAGGACGGACAGATTTCCGGTTTCACAGTCTCATAGCCGCAATAATGACAGATCAGACGATTGCCATTGTGTTCACTTAGAGATACATCACAGTGGGGACATTTCATAACGTGACCGCAGGCTCTGCAGGAAACAAAGCCCGCATATCCTCTCCGGTTCAGAAACAGCATGGCCTGTTCTCTTCTTTCAAGGACCTGCTCCAGATCCCTCTTCAGCTCCAGACTCAGTACCGAGCGGTTTCCTTTCTTTAATTCTTCCCGAAGATCCACGATTGATACCTGTGGAAGAGGCCTTTCCTCATAACGTGCGTTTAACTTTACCAGAAGATATTCTCCGTCACAGGCATGACTGTAGGCTTCCAATGACGGAGTGGCTGATCCCATGACCACACGGGCATGTTCCATTCGTGCCCTCTCAATGGCAGTCTCACGTGCATGGTACCTTGGCGTATTCTCACTTTTGTAGGTGGGTTCATGCTCTTCGTCGATAACGATCAGTCCCAGATCTGAAAACGGTGTGAACAGTGCGGATCTGGGTCCTACCATCACCTGGATCTCACCACGTTTTGCTCTTTTGAACTGATCATAACGTTCTCCCTGGGAAAGTCTGGAGTTCAGAACCGAAACCTTATCTCCGAACATGGCATAAAAGCGCCTAACTGTCTGATAAGTAAGCGCGATCTCAGGGATCAGCACGATCGCCTGTTTTCCCTCCTCCAGTACCTTCTGGATCAGGCGCATATAAACCTGGGTCTTTCCGCTTCCGGTCACTCCGAAAAGAAGTGCAGGCCTTGGGTCCGGCTCCTGCCATTCCCGAAAGATCTGCTCTGCCGCCAAAAGCTGTTCCTGGTTCAGACTCAGTTCCATGTTCTCCTTCACCAAGCCGAGCCCCTCGGGAATGCGATACATTTCCTGACTTTCAATAGTTATCAGACCTTTTTTCTCAAAAAAATCAAGAACGGAAATGCCGGCTCCAAGCTCTTTGGAGGCATAGGTATAATCTAGGCTCCCGGCCTCCAGGATTGCCCGAAGGAACCGCTCACGTGCTTTAAAGCGGCTGCCTTCCAGCTTGCCAAGAAGTGCCTGCCCCTCTTCCTTTTTCCCTGTAAAAAGGATCAGTCTTTTCTCTTTTGCACGGACCTTGTCTTTTACAGGCAGAACTGTTTTCAGTGCCTGGATCATGGTGGAGCCATAGGTCTCCTTCATCCAGGCCGCAAGTGCGATCAGCCGGGATTCTGTTGTCTCACTGTCTGTGGAAACTCCCCGAATCTCCTTGAGCTTTGACGCATCATATTTCGCCGTTCCGGAGATCCCGGTCACATAGCCTTTCCGAAGGGTATTTCCCTTTCCGAAGGGCACTGTGACCACAACTCCAGGTTTTATTGCCTGCACTAGTTCCTCAGGTACACGATACTGAAAATCCCGGTCCAGCTTTTCATGGGAAATATCAATGATCACATCTGCATAGATCATCCATTTACGCTTTCTGATCTTCTTCCAGGATCTCCCGGATCAGTACACGCTCATCCATGGGATATTTCTTACCCTTGATCTCCTGATAATCCTCATGGCCCTTTCCAGCAAGGACGATGATATCTCCCGGCTCACCATGATGGATCGCATAGGCGATCGCTTCTTTACGATCCGGGATCTCTACATATTTTCCGTCTGTTTTTGCCATTCCGATCTTGATATCATCGATGATGGCCTGCGGATCCTCATCTCGCGGATTATCTGAAGTAATGATGGTCAGATCTGCCATCTTTCCGGAAACCTCACCCATCTCATAACGGCGCAGCTTGGAACGGTTTCCGCCACAGCCAAACAGGCATACCAGTCTGTGCGGATCATATTCCTTCAGTGTTCCGAGAAGGCTCTCCAGCGCCATCGCATTATGTGCGTAATCGATCATCAGTGTAAATTCGTCAGATACCTTGATCATCTCAATACGGCCTTTGACTTTGGCTACCTTCAGAGCTTTGATGATATTCTCCTCAGATACCTTAAAATGACGGCAGATGGCAATGGCTGTCAGAGAATTGTAAATGCTGAATTTACCCGGAATATCGATCTCCACCGGAAAATCCATAAGCCCCTTCACATGGTAGGAAATTCCCAGATAGCCCTTTCTTCCAACGAGTCTGGCATCCTCTGCACGGAGATCTGCTTTTTCGGAAAATCCGTAGGTTTCAAGTTTGCAGGTGTGGCCTTCGATAATGCGGTCAAAGTGTTCATCGTCACGATTTACGATACCAACCTTACACTGCTTGAGAAGCATGGATTTGCAGTGCAGATAATCATCAAAATCCTTGTGCTCATTTGGTCCGATATGATCCGGTTCAATATTTGTGAAAATTCCAAAATCAAACACAAATCCCTGTGTCCTGTGAAGCATCAGTCCCTGTGAAGAAACCTCCATAACCACCGCATCGCAGCCTGCTTCTACCATATCATGAAAATATTTCTGTACCATATAGGATTCCGGTGTCGTGTTGGCTGCCGGGATATGTTCCTCTCCGATAACAGCCTCAATGGTGCCGATCAGACCAACCTTATATCCGGCATTCTCAAGGATGGATTTCACCATATAGGTTGTGGTTGTTTTTCCCTTGGTTCCGGTGATACCGATGGTTTTGAGTTTTTCTGCCGGATGTCCGAACCATGCTGCGGAAATAAAGGCCATAGCGTAGCGGGTACCCTCTACCTGGATCACTGTCACATCCTCCGGTGCCTCCACCGCTTCTTCAACAATAAGTGTCTTCGCACCCTTTGCCACAACATCAGGTACGAATTTATGTCCATCCACAACCGCACCTCTGATGCAGATAAAAAGGCTCCCTTCTTCTACTTTACGGGAATCATATACAACAGAAGAAACCTCCTGCTCTGTACTTCCCTGAAGGCATTTGTATTCAAGATGTTCCAATAAGGATAAAAGATTCATTTTTTCTCCTCCATTTTCCCTTTTTCCGGTCTGACGGACAGCACATCGGAAGCAGGAAATACACTGTTCTTGTTTTCTGTACATACCATATAGAATAGCACACCTCCCCCCTGTTTTCAACGTTTCTTTGAGGTACGGTCACCTTGCAAAATATCAGCTTGTTACTGTTCACTCCGCTCTCAGTAACATCAGCTTTTCCCATAAATATCCGCATATTTTTTCCGGAGCCAGATACCGCCCAGCACAGTCACCAAAGCTGTCACTGCCAGAAGAGTCCACAGCTCCCTCCTGGTATCATCTCCTGTCTTCGGATGTGTGGACGCAGCTCTTGCCATCTGTATCTGACCGGAAGCCGGATCCTGGTCATCACTCTGCAAATAAAGCCTTTCTTCCGGTGTAACGGTCACCCTTCCTTTTACCGTGACAGAAGCGGAGGCCTCCATCAATCGCTCTCCGGTTTCCTGACTTGTGACCGTCACCTGGTTAAAAAGCTTCTGATCCGCTGTTTTTCCCGGGATCTTCACCACAGCCTGAAGAGAAACTGCCTCTCCCGGCGGGATCTGTTGGATCATTGCCTTTGTACGGCTGCTGTTGAGCGTTACACCTTCCTGCTCCAGAAACTGTGCATGGATCCCTGCTACCTGAAAGCGCTCCGTTCCCACAACCGAATGAAGCGTTTTTTCACCGGTATTCACGATACAGATCTGATAGGTCACAGTCTCCCCCGGTGCAGCGGTTTCTTTGTCTGCAGTTTTCTTCACAGAAAGATCCGCCTTCAGTGCCTCCAGACCATTTATAACGGAGGCGTTCTTGCGGATCACCTCCTCCGGCCTGTCCTTCACTCTGGCCTCTGCTTCCACCTGGTGCTCCAAATCTTTTTCCTGTTCATCCAAAAGCGGCGCCTGTACATAAAAGCTCCGGCTCTCTCCGGCTTTTAATTCCGCAAATCCCGCCACGGCACCTTCTGTCAGAAGGCCTTCTGCATCTTCCCACAGCTGCCGGATCTTAGGGCAGGAAAAGCTGCTGGTCAGACGGATATCTGCAAGATCCAGTTTTCCGGTATTAGCGATCTCCACCTGATAACGGATGGTCTGCCCTGCTTTCATTTTTTTATTCTGTGCAATTACCGACAATTCCATATCAGCCTCAGCAGCCTCCACGTCCAGCATAGGCGAGATTCCCTCTGCGATCACCAGCTCTTCCCCGTTTTCTTCTGTCATGAGAAAGGTTCCCGCACCGGTACAGTCCTTCTGAAGCGGTTCCTCCTGAGTCACAGGATAACTGCTTTTCTCTGCCGGAAAACGGTATTCCTGCCGCAGAATCAGCGGGATCCGGAAAAAGATCTCATCCTGCCCGTTCTGCTCCACGTTCAGCACGCTTTCCAGCTTTGTGATCTCTGTAGCTTCACCGCTCTGACTCCTTACAGAAATCTGCTGTGCAGCCATATTTTTCGGGACAGAATCCGTTTCCGGAACAAAATACTCAGAAATATACGTGACCAGCGTCAGCTTTTGCGTCTCCTCAAACTCACCTTCCTCTTCATTCCCTACATTTTCCCCTCCGGTCGACGTTCCTTCCGGTGTGAGCGGACCCGTTTTCTCCTGCTCTTCATCCTCCGGCTGTACTGTTTCCCCGGATGCCAGCTGCTCCACGTGCTCATATCCTTCCTCCATTTCTATTCCGATTCCTTCCACAACCTTATCCACCGGCAATTCCTGTTCTGTCTTTTCTTCCTGCTGCAAGTCATCCTCCGGCAGCTCCTGCTCTGGCTCCTTTTCCTGCTGCCAATCATCCTCTGGCAGCTCCGGCTCCGGCTCTTCTTCCTGCTGCAAGTCATCCTCCGGCAGCTCCGGTTCTATCTCTTCTTCCTGCTCCACCGATGGATCTTCAATCTTCTGAAGTTCATCGTCCCACTTCTCATTTTTCTCCTTATCCTCCGAAAACCTTCTCCCGGACAGCCATTCATTCAGGCCGCGAATCCGGATTCCAAGCTCCGCCTGTCCGGATTCTATGTCTTTCCAGAACACACTCTGATCGATAAACGGTGCCTGTCCCGGCAAAAAATCTGCTCCCAGAGTCAGCTTCGGTTCTATTGTTCCTCCCAGCATGGCTCCTGCCAGCACTGTCACAATTCCGGCTTTCTTCATCTGTTTCCATATTCTGTTTTTCATGGCTCTTCCTCATTTCTGCCTGATCTGGCATTTCTTATACACATGTTTTTTTTACAGAAACTTACTTTTCCACAGACAAAGGCATCCCTCCCCGGCAAATGATGCATGATCAATATTTTTTTCGATAAAATAAAATGGATTTCTGCATCGAAACGATGCGTGAACAGATCCCGCAGAATGCAGGATCAAGACTTTTTCAATGTATCACATTTTCAGACCATGCGCAACCGGATATAAAAATTATAAAGTTTGTTTAAACTTTCTTTATAAATTTTCCATTTCTTTTAGATTAACGACATATTTTAAACATATTTTCTCTATATAATAGGTGTTGGATAGATGAAAAACCACTCTCTATCTCCCCCCTCAAAAAATAGTAGGAATCAAACCGTCTGACTGGATCAGGCGGTTTTTCCTGTCTCGGAAAACACTCGATTTTCTATTGCATTTCCCACATAGGTCTTTTATAATAAAATATAATATTCGTGCATCGTTTTCGATGTACTCGTTACTGAATACAGTAACTGATTTCATTCCAATTTTTAAGAGAAACGAGGTATTTCCTATGAGCGAAAAAACCGTAGTAGTTGCATTAGGCCACCGGGCACTTGGCACCACACTTCCAGAGCAAAAAACAGCTACAAAACTCGCAGCGAAGGTAATCGCAGATCTGGTAGAGGAGGGAACCCGCGTAGTGATCTCCCACAGCAACGGTCCGCAGGTAGGGATGATCCACACCGCAATGAATGAATTCGGTAAGGCACATCCTGATTATACATTTGCACCAATGTCCGTATGTTCCGCCATGAGCCAGGGTTATATCGGCTATGACCTTCAGAACGCCATCCGTGCTGAGCTTATCTCCAGAGGGATCTACAAACCGGTCAGCACAGTTCTGACACAGGTTGTCATCGATCCATACGATGAAGCATTTGCAGAGCCAGAGAAGATCATTGGACGTGTTCTTAACGCAGAAGAGGCCGAGGCTGAAGAAGAAAAAGGAAACTTTGTCACAAAGGTGGGCGAGGGCCAGTACAGACGTATCCTTGCAGCACCGAAGCCACAGAAGATCGTAGAGATTGAAACCGTAAAGGTCCTCTCTGCAGCAGAGCAGATCGTCATTGCCGCAGGCGGTGGCGGAATCCCGGTTCTTGAGCAGGGAACTCAGCTGAATGGTGCCAGCGCCATCATCGAGAAAGACCTGGCAGCAGGACTTCTTGCAGAAGAACTGAACGCTGACACTCTGATGATCCTTACAAGCGTCGAGAAAGTAAGCCTTGACCATAATACGGATCACGAATCTTATCTGGATACTATTTCCACAGAAGATGCCAAGAAATATATTGCCGGCAAACAGTTTGCGGCAGGCTCCATGCTTCCTAAGATCGAAGCAGGTGTTTCCTTCGTGGAGAAGGGAACCGGACGCCGTACCATCATCACAGACATGGCCCATGCAAAAGACGGCTACCGTGAGAAGACCGGAACTATCATTAAATGATCATTTTACGGACTCAGAATACAAAGTGAACTATAAAACTTCACTTTACATAAAAATATCCCGCAGACGGCTGCTGGTCTTACCGGCAGCTCTGCGGGATATTTTTATATTGTCTGGCTGTCCGATCACTGTTCCACAGTTGATCGGACAGCTAGCATTTACATAGATTTTCGCTCAGCGATCTCAGCCATCTTCGCCTCATTCAGGCGGGTATCTCCATGGACACGGCTGTAGGAAAGATATCCGTTCATACGGTCGATCTTGGTCAGGTTTCTGGAACCGCAGACAGGGCATACATCCATCTCCAGTTCCTCATGACCACAATCGTCACAGTATGCAAGAGAAAGGTTCACTCCCTCATAATATCCCAGATCCATGGCTCTGCGGATCAGTGTACGGATAGCTTCCTTATTGTAGCCGATCGGATAACGTACATACTGAATCTTACCGCCATTGCAGAGCTCCCAGAAACGTCCCTCCAGATCCTGTTTCTCGATCGGAGTCACATCCTCTGTTACATGGCAGTGGAAGCTGTTGCTCACATATGGTCTGTCAGAAACGCCCTCAATGATTCCATACATCTTACGGAACTGCTCTACCTGCAGGCCACAAAGACTCTCTGCCGGTGTTCCGTAGATCGCATAAAGATAACCATCTTCCTTCTTGTACTGATTTACCTTGTCATTGATATATTTCAGGACCTCCAGAGCAAACGCCCCATCCTCGGCAATGGATTTGCCATTGTAAAGTTCCTGAAGCTCATTTAACGCTGTGATACCGAAGGAAGCTGTCATAGGCTTCAGGATCTTGCCAATCTTTTCATTCGGTTTCAGATGTCCGCCGTAGAAACCGCCTTCACAGTATGCAAGCGGGTTGGTGGATGCACGCATCTGTCCCAGATATTCGTAAGTGCGGATGTGCAGGTTACGGATCATTTCCAGATAGAAATCCAGAACCTCATAGAAATCTCTGCTCTCCGCTCTGGCCTTTGCAAGGATCATCGGAAGATGAAGGCTTACCGCACCAATGTTAAAACGTCCCACAAAAACAGGCGTATCATTCTCATCCGCCGGCTCCATACCGCCACGCTCATACCACGGACTTAAGAAAGCACGGCATCCCATCGGGCTGATGACCTTCTTGTATTTCCTGTACATACTGGAAATATAGCCTGCGCCGGACATAGACAGCCAGTCCGGATACATGGTTTTGGAGGAACACTCCACACCAGCCTCAAAAATATCCTCACAGCACTTTCCTGGACCATGGATCTCTTTGTCATAAAGGAATACGATCTTCGGGAAAAGTACCGGTTTCTTGTGTCCGGCCTTACCCTGTCCTCCCTGATGGACCTCAAGAAGGGAAATCGTACACATCTTCTCAAACTGCTCGGTTCCGAGACCAAGTGTCACCGTAACAAACGGATAATCACCTCTGGAAGAACCGACGGTATTCAGCTTGTACTCAATTCCCTGCCAGCCCTGGTCATAATCCCTGCGGACCTTATCAAGAGCATACTCAATAGCTCTCTCCTCACGGCCACTCCAGCTCTCGTCCGAGTATTTCATAAATTCGGAAATATATTTATCATAGCTCTTCTTTGCATACGGTGCCAGGATCTTATCAACCTCCGGCACTGTAAAGCCACCATACTGCTGTGCTGCTGTACTGAGAATGATATCCCCCATAACATCAAAGGCTGTATCCAGAGTCTTCGGCTCGTTATACCAGACATTTCCCATCTCAAAACCGCCACTTAAAACAGCTGCCACATCGAACAGACAGCAATTCATGGTATCCAGACGTGCAGACTGGTCATGAATATAAATGTAGCCGTCCTTACATGCCTGAAGCTCATTACGGTTCATAAAAAACTTCCGATAGAGTTCCTTGTTCAGCTCATTAAAGATCAGGCTTCGTTTCGTGGCAACAAGGGCGCTGTCTGTATTGGCATTACTTTTATCACCGATATAACGGATCGCCTGACTCTTGGTATAGACATCATCCATCATATGGATAAAATCCAGCTTGTAATTCCGATAATCACGGTAGCTCTTGGCAACTGCCGGATTCACACGCTCCAGAGCCCCCTCCACGATGTTGTGCATCTCCTGGATCTCGATCTCATTCTTTCCAAGGGAATCCGCATGCTCCTGGGCAAAACGGCAGATAAAATCCTTCTCCTCGTCTGAAAAAGTATAAAGAATACGCTCTGCGGATTTGTTCACGGCAGCCACGATCTTCTGCGGATTAAACTCCTCTCTTGTCCCGTCTTTCTTGATCACATATAACATTGCTCATCCCTCCCTGTGCTATATATAAGTCGCTATGCAAAATACTATATATAGTACCTATATCCTCTATATATTGTTTTTCATCTATATGTTGTGCTAGGCATGAGTATAACACAGCTGAGGAGAAAAGAAAAGGGATATTTCTGTATACACGAAAATACAGACACTTAGTACTGCCTGATCTCACTGCAGAAATATTCTCACAAATTCGTTCCGATCCAGTCTGTAAGAAAATCCCATAATTTCGGAAGCAGAATGGCCAGTGTCACTATAAACCATATGATCCAGCCTGCCCCACTGCTTTTCTGATCTTTTTTTTGCTGTTTTTTTCCCTGATCTAAAACTTCTGCACGATTTCTGCCCACCGTTGTTTTATTCCTGGTATTAACTGCCGCTGCAGTCTTACGTCCGGCTGCTGCACCTGTATTCCGGCTTCCGGTTAGATTCCGATTCAAATCGGTATTGCGGCTTGCATTCGTATTCCGGTTTGCGTTCGTATTCCGGTTTGCATTCGTATTCCGGTTTACGTTTCCGTTATGTTGTGTTGTTTGATCAGCATCCTGTCCATACTGCCGCATCATATCCCGCACTTTGGCGGAAGCATGTTTATAATGTATCTCCCGGGGCTCATTCAGATGATATAACACCTCATCATTTCTGTAAGGCATCCCACATAATGAACACCTGCCATTTACAACCTTACCCCCACAAACCTGACACCTTTGACCTGCCATAAGCTCCCTCCATTCTATCCGTCAAAACGGATATTTATATTTCCGTCGTAAACATAAGCATTCTTTTTTCAGTATATCACACCAGGC
Organism: Blautia sp. RTP21359st1_E11_RTP21359_211015; assembly: GCF_040910705.1. Lineage (NCBI taxonomy): Bacteria > Bacillati > Bacillota > Clostridia > Lachnospirales > Lachnospiraceae > Blautia > Blautia sp. RTP21359st1_E11_RTP21359_211015. The sequence continues at coordinate 3,065 of NZ_JBDGAB010000079.1, read as the reverse complement.
ATTTAATACCCAGTATTTTTCTACGATACCCCAAAAGACTTCCCCTCTCATTATATTGCCACTCCACCCATTTTCTGTTATAATACCCCACAGAGCAATAAGCCTAAAAATCATCAGGAGGAGCCGATAATGAATACAATCACAATCCCCGCAACCTATCATGCAGACCTGAACCTCCATGACACACAGATTGCGATCAAAACAGTAAAAGATTTCTTCCAGCAGACACTCTCCCAGAAGCTGAACCTTCTTCGAGTATCCGCTCCAACATTTGTAGCACCGGAATCCGGCCTTAATGACAACCTTAATGGTGTAGAGCGCCCGGTAAGCTTTGATATCAAGGCTATCGAAGGAAGCAACGCCGAGATCGTACACTCCCTTGCCAAATGGAAACGCTACGCACTGAAAAAATACGGATTTTCTCACGGAGAAGGTCTTTACACAGATATGGTAGCCATCCGCCGGGATGAAGATCTGGACAATATCCACTCTGTTTACGTAGACCAGTGGGACTGGGAAAAGATCATCTCCAAAGAAGAACGTTCCATGGAGACTCTCAAGGAAACCGTACGCACCATTTACAGTGTCCTTCGTAAAACTGAGAAATACATGGCTGTACAGTATGACTACATCGAGGAGATCCTTCCAAAGGATATCTTCTTTATCACAACTCAGGAGCTTCTTGACATGTATCCGGACTGCACACCGAGGGAACGTGAATATCGGATCACCCGTGAAAAGGGCGCTGTCTTCCTTATGAAAGTCGGCAAAACCCTCACCAACGGCGAACGCCACGACGGACGTGCCCCGGACTATGATGACTGGGAACTGAACGGTGATATCCTCGTATACTATCCGGTACTTGACATTGCCCTTGAGCTTTCCTCAATGGGAATCCGTGTTGACGAGGACGCACTTGACCGTCAGCTTACCGAAGCAGGCTGTGATGACCGAAGAGAGCTTCCATTCCAGAAAGCAATCCTGAACAAAGAGCTTCCGTACACCATCGGTGGTGGTATCGGACAGTCCAGGATCTGTATGTTCTTCCTTCGTAAAGCACACATCGGAGAAGTACATGTCTCTCTCTGGCCGAAGGAGATCACAGATGCTGCAGAGACACACGGACTTCAGCTTCTCTAAAACAGCCTACAGATTTATTTATAATTTTCGCGGAAATGAGGTAATAACGTGAACATTCTGTTTTTTCTGATTCCCAAAAGCGAAGTAGCCTACATCTTTGAGGATGAAACTCTTCGCCAGACCCTCGAAAAAATGGAGCACCGCAAGTACTCCTGCATTCCTATCCTCACCATGGACGGCAAATATCTCGGCACCATCTCAGAGGGAGATCTCCTCTGGGGCATGCGCCGTGCAGATATCCACGACATCAAGGAAACAGAGGGAATCCCAATCATGGCGATTCCACGCCGTGCCACCTACAAACCGGTCCATGCAGATTCCAATATGGAAGATCTCCTGGATCGCGCCATTAATCAGAACTTCGTACCGGTGGTAGATGACCAGGGCTCCTTCATCGGAATCATAACCAGAAAATCTATCATCAAATACTGTTACAACGAAATAAAAGCCGCACAAAAAACTGCCGGTGAAGAAATCCACTGAGCAGCGGAAAGAAAAAGGATGGCTTCCGTTCCTGCACAGGTAGGAATCGGAAGCCATCCTTTTTTGATCCGGCAGTTGTATTCCGGATTTTTATTTTATTTTTTCGCGGATCATACTCAGTGCATCTTCATCTGCCACAACCGTGAGATCCGGGTGAAGCTGCAGGATAGATGCCGGAACCTTCGGTGTGATCGGTCCGTACAGGGAATTATACAGGGCTTCTGCCTTGGATGTTCCCGTTGCCACAAGAAGGATCTTTTTTGCAGCCATGATATTCCCGATTCCCATAGTGTAGGCCTGTTTCGGGACCTCATCCATGCTTTCAAAAAACCTTGAATTGGCCCTGATGGTACTTTCTGTCAGATCCACACAATGGGTTTCTTTTTCAAAGGCATCTCCTGGTTCATTGAAGCCGATGTGTCCGTTCCCGCCGATACCAAGCAGCTGCATATCCACACCTCCGGTTTGCCGGATGATTTCGTTATACTGTGCACATGCCTTATCGCTATCCTCTTCCAGTCCGTCAGGCACAAAGGTCCGTGCTTTGTCAATATTTACATGGTCAAAGAGATTATGATCCATAAAATAGCGGTAGCTCTGGTCATTGTCGCCGGAAAGTCCCTTGTACTCATCCAGATTCACACTTGTCACCCTGGAAAAATCCAGATCCCCTTTTTTGTACCATTCTACCAGTTGTGCATACATGCCCACAGGCGTGGAACCGGTAGCCAGTCCAAGAACTGCATCCGGTTTCATGATAATCTGTGCAGACATGATATTGGCTGCTTTTCTGCTTACATCCTGATAATCTTTTCCTGCGTAAATAATCATAGTTTTTTCCTCAGCTCTTATTCTGCGATCAGTTTATCCAGAAGCTCCTTGGCCATACGGATATCCTTTTTCTGTTCCTCACCGGAGATCTCACGCTCAATGGTAATATCTCCCTGATAACCGATCTCTTTCAGCTTTGCAATAAATGCAGGATAATTTACTTTACCCTGGCCAAGGGGAACCTCATCACCCAGATGATGTCCATCTGTTGGATATTTTCCATCTTTTCCGTGAATTCCCATGACATACTCACCGAAAACCTCCAGAGCATCTACCGGATTTGCCTTTCCGTACATAATCAGGTTTGCAGGATCAAGGTTAATTCCCACATTTCCTTTTCCGACAGCTTTCTCAATATCCTGGATCGCACGCTTTAATGTTACAGGAGTCTCCTGTCCTGTTTCAAACAGGAAGTTCTGACCATTTTCCTTACATTTTTCCACAATAGCCTTACATGCAACCAATACTTCCGCGTATTTCGGGTCGTATGGATTTTCCGGCATATAGCCAACGTGTGTTGCCAGGTCTGTCACATGGATCTTTTTCGCAAAGTCAGAACCTTCCATAAGCATCTTCAGTCTCTCAACTCTGTAATCAGACGGGATCAGGCC
>NZ_JBDGAB010000078.1:0-15482 GCF_040910705.1 Blautia sp. RTP21359st1_E11_RTP21359_211015 | reverse complement strand
ATTCTTCCCCACCCGACTGCTTGACAAGAAATGTTGTCACTCCGTCGGATGGGGTTTTCTGCGCGGTTTTTGATAAACACATCTTGGGGCGCGTTTCTACTATTAAGGTAACGCCGCAGAACAAATATCTTAAATCCGTGGACGGTATCTTATATTCCAAAGACGGGAAAAACCTTATCGCTTGCCAAGCTATGCTGAGAACAGAAGTTCTCCATATCCCTGACGGGACGGAACTTATCTCCCCATATGCTTTTTCCGGCAACTGTAACATCCGGGAATTGCATTTTCCGGATTCCTTAAGACATATCGGAACAAAGGCCTGCTCCGACATGGCCGGCTTAAAGTGCATTGAATTTGGCCTCGGGATTAAACACATCGGCAGTCTTACGGAAACATCCATATTCGCTCATTGCGACAACCTTGAATCTGTAGAGATTCCCGAGCAGGTCCAGGCAATCGGGGCTTCTGCTTTTGCCCGCTGCCACAACTTAAGACATGTAGTTTTGCATGGCAGTCTGACGCATATATGCGAAAAGGCATTTTGGGAGACAGATTTCCGAAATGTTGTCCTGCCGCCTTATGTTTCTGACATTGGTCAGGATGCCTTCTCTCACATCCAGAGCATTACAGTAGACCGCAGTTGGACCATACCATCCGGATTAATTAAGGCCTGCTTAGGTTACAGAGATGAATGGAGTCTCTTCAATTTTTCCGACCCATGGATTTTACGGATTAACGACGAAATGACCGGAAAGACATTCTGCCTTCCAAGAATCATGAATCCGGATTGTCACGACTACAATATTGAGATGCTGTCATTCTTATGGGATTCCGGCAATTTTTGTGATAAGCATCCGGCCTTCTTTGCATTGGACGGCCACCTGGACGCTGACAAATTTGCAAGATACGATGTCCTGATTTCTTCTTGCAAGGCCAATCCCAGCGACGAAGTGTATAAAATCCTGAAGAGCTCAGTCCGAGAAATCGCTTTGGATTACAAAACAGCCCTCGCTGAAAATACGGTATCAGGAGAAAGATGTATTGCCAGACTGACAGATTTAAGAAGTCTCGGCTTCCTGTCATTTATGTAAAAAACAACCCTCCATGCAGCATTCCACTGCATGGAGGGCTATTTCTTGCAAAAATACATTCCTGCTTCCGCATATGCTTTTGCCTGTTTTAACTGATTTTTCCGTATTCTTTTGTTCGCTTCTTCTGCCAGCCGGTCATATTTCGGAGATGTTATTTTCTCTACTCTTTTCACGTTCTGGAGTCCTTCGTAAGAAGCCTGCCTCAGGTTTAATTTTTCTCCCATTTTTCCACCTTCTTTTTTTTCACCGCCGGAGCCGGTTCTCGCAAAGTCTGTGGAACAGGTAACGATATATTCTTTCCGTATCGTACGGGTTGCTGTTTTTTTTCTCAGCAGCCAAGCCGCAGGTCTGTTCTCCTGCCCCGCGCGCAGGCCAGCAGTGTGTATCTACAATATGCAGGATTTTTTAGGATTTGTTTTTTTTGCGAAAACAAAAGCACCACATCTAGTGATGTAGTGCCTGGTGCTACTTCAGTTTTTCGTCCAAAAATTTCAGCATATTCCGCAATGCTTTCCCGCGATGGCTGACTTTGCATTTTTCTTCCATGGACATTTCGGAAATCGTTTTTCGATATACAGGAAGATATACAATGGAGTCATATGCAAAGCCGCTTTTACCATCAGAAATCCTGTCTGCAATCTTGCCGTACAACTTTCCAAACGTAGTTTTTGTGCTTCCATCAGGAAACGCGGCTGCAATACAGCACACATACTTGATATTTCTTTCGTCGTATGGGACATCCTCCAGTTTATCTAAAATGTAAGCATTTTTAACTTCTTGTGGCGTCTGCTCTCCAAGGAATCTGGCTGAAAAAATGCCAGGCATTCCATGCAGGGCTTCTATCTCCACCCCTGAATCATCTGCCAATGCAAGCATACCAGTTTTTTCGCATACATACTTTGCTTTCAGTAGAGCATTCTCTTCGTATGTTTTTCCATCTTCCACAATGTCTTCGCTGATTCCTGCTTCAGCCATGGAGATGAAGTTAATATTTTCCAAACTCGGAAAATTTTTAACGATTTTTTTAATCTCCTTTATTTTGTTTTCGTTATGTGTTGCGAAAACGATTGTCTGCGGGTCTTTTTTGTATACGGCTGTTTCACTGTTTTGCTTTTCTTGGATATTAGCCATTACTATCCTTCCTCTCTTTTTTTTATTTTGCAGATTTAATATGCCAAATTTCCTATTTACAAAAATATCCTTCCGCTTCCGCATATGCCCGCGCCTGCTCCAGTCTGTGCTTGCGTATGCGTTTCGTCGCTCCTTCAGCCAGATTATCGTATTCCGGCGCAGTCATTCTTTCGCACCTTGTTGCATTTGGAATTTCTTTGTATGCTGATTCGTTCAGTGTTAGTCTTTCCATCTTTTTCACCTCATTTTTTTAACGCTTTTTCATATGCAATATGCCGGATTTTTACAAAACAAAACCGGCAGCCATTACAGCCACCGGTCCTGCCAAACAAAGAAAGGTACAAATTTAAGTCAGGATGCCAGGCACCCAAGAAGGCGACGGCAGGAATTGAACCTGCCATTTGGGTAGAACCTGTTCGAAAAATAACCCAAATTCGCCAGAATCGCCGGCACATATCGTGCAAAAACTTAATACAAGATATACATGTCAAAATACCACACATCCAAGGGTATGTGGCTTGTAATGCCAACCGGAGTTAATATCTCGAACCAACACAGCCCTCAAGGCTGGGCTTACCGCTGGCATTGTGGTTCGTCCGCATTCAGACCAGATGCCATCTCTGCTCCCACAACAGTACCTGGAAATCCTTCAGGGTTGCCGCGGCTTCGGGACACTTGACAGGCACAGCTTACGGTCAGGCTGCTAAGCCTTAAGGTACACCATACCATGCCCCCATTGTAAAATTTAAATGAAAAAATTATTATGCGGTCCGGAAGGTCTGTGGAGTTCCTCCCTGACAAGTACAGTATGCCATACTCTTTCTTTTTCTGCAAATTTTGCGAGTCTTTTTTGTTTTTGTAGTTTAAACCAGAAGTGTTAGTTTAAAACTTTCGTGTAGGTGTCGGCGACGTTAGAGGGAAACGTTCCGGAGGTGAAGGTTTCACCGGCGGTGTTCTGCCAGGTACCGGGGAGGGTATAGTTTGTTCCGACGAATTTGAAGGTGGTGCCGGTGGTGAGACTGGTCAGGCCAGAGCAGTCGTAGAACATGGAATCCATATACCTCACCTTTGATGTATCCAGCAGAGTTAAATCTAAACTTGTCAGACCGGAGCAATGAGAGAACATGCAAGTCATATTCGTCACCTTCTGTGTATTCAGTGGTGTCAAATCCAGGCTTGTTAGACCGCGGCAGCCGGAGAACATGAACCCCATATTTGTCACCTTCTGTGTGTCTAATGGCGTTAAATCTAGGCTTGTCAGACCGGAACAGCCGGAGAACATGGCGTTCATATTAGTTACCTTCTGTGTATCCAGCGGAGATAAATCCAGGCTAGTCAGGCCAGAGCAGTCGGAGAACATTTCTCTCATATCCGTCACGTTCTGTGTATTCAGCGGCGTTAAATCCAGGCTCGTCAGGCCAGAGCAGCCAGAGAACATGTCACTCATATCTGTCATGTTCTGCGTACTAAAATTGGATATGTCGATATTAGTCAATTTATTGCAATTATAAAACAGTCCACGCATGGTTTTTACTTTAGAAGTATCAAGATTTGATAAATTTAAATTCGTTAAACTACTACAGTCATAGAACATTCCCTCCATTGCTGTAGCCGTAGATGTATTTAAGTGTCTTAAGTCTAAATCAGCTAAATTTGAACAACCCGCAAATAATGCTCTAAAATCTGTTACATTTCTTGTGTCAAACGAAGACAAATCGATTTTTTTTAAGTTTTTACAGTTCATAAACATGCCATTCATTGTTGTCACATTTTGTGTATTTATATTTGATAAGTCTATATTTATCAAATTCACGCAGGAAGCAAACATACAGTTCATATTAGTTGCCGAAGATGTATCGAAACTGGAGACATCTAAAACCGTTAGTTTTCTGCATCCGTCAAACATACCGCAAAAATCTCTGACATGTGATGTATCAAATGGGATAATCAAAGCCGTTAAAGAAGAACAATATTCAAACATCCCTGCGTGTGCTTTGTCACCATAATATGTCTCTTGAAAATCACCATTCTGTGTTAACCAATATTCAAAGTTCCCGCCCATTGTAGTAACATTGCTTGTATCAAAATTAGACAAATCCAATTTTGTAAGATTACTGCAGCCATAGAACATACCACTCATATCTGTCACATTCTGCGTATCCAGCGGTGTCAAATCTAGGCTTGTCAGGTCAGAACAGTCGGCGAACATGAAGTCCATTTTTGTCACCTTCTGTGTATTCAGCGATGTTAAATCCAGACTTGTCAGGCCCGAACAACCGTAAAACATACTGCTCATATTCGTCACGTTCTGTGTATCCAGCATCTTAAAATTGATTTTTTGAATCTCGTTTCTGCCATAAAACATATAGCCACTGCCTTTTGCCGCCTGCACTTTCATGCCCGGAATCTGCGTAGACACTTTCATGACTGTCCCTGCGTCGCCATCCAGCCATGCGACAACGCCGCCATCTCCGTCTGCGTCTACATCAATAATCTCTTTGTCTTTTGGTTTTACTTCATCAGTAAAGATGATTTCGGCCACAGCATCCGGAATCGCAGCGTTGAATCCGTTGCTGTTTTTTACTCCTGAATCGTATCCTTTAAGCGTAAAGGTCATCTTTTTCGCCCACAAATCCAAATCACCGGACAACTCAACCTGAGGCACGCCGTCATCAGAAATCTCTACTTTCTGCGTAAGTGCCTTATCACTGTACCATCCAACCCCGGTCCCGACCGCTTCCTTATAACTCCCCTCCACAATCTGCCCGGAAGAGCTGTAAACCACCATATTCTCGTCGGTCCCGTCCGCAAACTTCAGCCCGTTCCCATGAAAGGTAATAGTATATCCTTTCGTGCTTTTGCTTGGCTTTTCGGTGCTTAGATACATATCCGGGATTTCGCGCTCTGCATTGGTCAGCCCGTCATCCCATTTTTTGGTGATAGTCACGGTCCCGGTCGTCTTGTTATCCTTGAAGTCGTAGATACCATCGCCATTCTCTGTGTTATTTTCAGCATCACCCTCTTTGCTGCTCACTTCGTCTGTCTTATCTACGCCATCCTTACTCCTGGTACCCCCCCCCGAAATATTCTGACTATTCTGATTACTTGTGTCTGCGGCATAAACTCTGGCCACCAGCCCATGCCCGCTTCCAGGCATCACCATCACGCCAGCCATCATCGCCGCCGCCAGTGCCATCCCGGCAGCCATCTTCTCAAACATACATCTGTTTCTCATTTTTTTTCTTCGGCTCTTTCGCCGTCCTCCTTTTCCCTTTTTTTGTAGTTATTTTTTTGTAGTTCGTTCCTGCCTCCAGTATGCCAAATCTTCCTGAAAAACTGCGGGCGTTACTGATTTTTTTACACAAAAAAAACCGTCTGTCATTACAACAACAAACGGTTTCTGTTCCTATGCGGCTTCTTCTGGTTTCTTTCCTGTCTTTTCGCCAAAAAGCCTTCTCTCATTCTCTGTCTGAAGGTGTTTTGCAAATACTTTTCTGTCTTCGCTTTTCATCTTCTTAAAAGACTTAACCTCATATTTTTTAAGCAGCATGTCAAAAGCCTCATTGCAGGTATTCATAAAAGATATCGCATCAATATATCGCACTTCTCTTATGTTCCCGGCGAGAATACAGTCATCAATCCCTTTCCCGTATCCGATTTTCCAGATTGCAAATTTAATCTTTAAATCCGGGACTTTCTCCATCAGCATCCTTGCCATTTCTGAGATGGTATTGAATACCTGTCTATTGCCAAGGATGTCAGAGTCAAACATCAGATAAATACTTTTTATCTCGTGCTGTTCTCTAAGTTTATTGATGATTTCGTCAATCCCCTTCCATGAGGAAACGCCCTGGATTGAAATAGTGATATTCCTGTTTGCTGCCAGGATTTCGGATTTAAACCGGCCTTCTGTTATACACAGGCAGCCACGCGGGTTTTCCGGAATGATAATATCCTTTGCTGCCCCAGGTGTGCTGCCGCCGTCATAATCAATGCTGTCAACGGCAAAAATGGAAGTGAACCAGCAATATCTATTTCCTTTACTTGCCGTATCCCGTCTGATTTGAACTGCAACTGCATACCCGTCAGCATCGTGGATTAAGATTCCGATACCCGCGTTATTGCACCACCTTGTGCCGTGAGACACCGAAGGAGTGTCATCTCCGGAATAGTCAAGCATACCTGTTCTTTTGTCGATAAAAAATCCGGGGACATACTTCAATACATCTTTCGTGTACCCAGTCAGTTTTGAAATCTTACGAACGACTTTTGCACGTTCTTCCGGTGCGACAACCATCCTCATGTAATCTTTTTCAATCCGTTCTTTGGACAGTCCCCTCTTTTCTTTCAGATATTTTTTATCGGCCTCAGTCAAAGGTGATAACATCTTTAAAGTCCTGTATACTTTATCGCAGACTTCAGGCTCCGCCCGTTTAATCTCGGAAGACCTCGTCCTTCCCTGTTTGGCCGGTTTTATTTTTGGCCTTTCTTTTGGTTTTTCCTTTCGGTCATCTACATCGATTCCGAAGATGTCACAGGCAAGGTTGAATGTTTCCGGGAATGATGTGGTATTATAATCCCATTGAATCAGGTCAAAAATGTTAACATCACATCCGCATGCGAAACAATGGCATTTGTTTCGTCTCCTGTCATAATGCATACTTGGGGAATGGTCCTGATGGTCTGGGTTCAAGCAGGTGAATTTTCTTCCACCGGAAAAGTTAACCCCTTTCTGAGCCAGGTAATTTGGAAGGCTCGCCAATATAATCTCTTTAGCCGTATCTCTATCCATAGTTCCAGCTCCTCTCTTTCTTTGTTATTTTTGTCTCTTCTTTAATATGCAAAATCCAAAACGAAAAAGAAAAAACAGAGCACAGTTTCCTGTGCTCTGCATAAATTTCTCTTTATAGATTTATTCCTGGTCTTCATCCCAGAATACAGACATAGCCCATGACGGAACATCGTCACGGTTGTTGTAATCCTGCAGGAAAGCAAATGCCGTTTTGTATGGTGTTGGCTTTGTCGGATATGTTCCATATCCATCAGTAAAGTAGATGAGTCCACAAAGGTTGTCAAACTCTTTGTTTTTGATAAGGGTATCAACGTACTCAAATACAGGTCTGAAGTCTGTTCCGCCGAAGCCATACAGTTTCATGTTCTGCATGAATTGTTCCATTTCTTTCATGTTCGTGATTTTGGTATCATTCTGGATAGCCGCATCACACTGGATGATGTGAATGTTTACACGGGAAGCAAAGCTCTCAGTCTCTTTTAAAATGCTGTAAGTCTTGTTAAGGAATTTCTTAACAAGTTCTCCTGCACATGAACCAGATGTATCAATGGCGATAACAAAGTCTTTAATGACTTTGTCTTCCTTGTACTCCAAAGGCTCAATCAGCAGCACTTTTTTGTCTACCACCTTTTTTCCATCAACGCTTGGTAATCCATTCAGTCCGTACATATAGTACATATTGTCAAACTCATCCTGATTGACCATCATTTTCTCCTCCATAACAGAGAATGTACGGAGAAATTCTTCATAGTCCATCTTATCCTGGGTCAGGAAGTCAATTTCTGCTGCGATATCTCCGGCATCTTTTCCCTGGTGGTGGAAATTCTGCATGTCTGAAGCAACCTGTCTTGCAGCATCCTGCCATTCCTGCTGTTTCTGCTGAATCTCACGGTCCGTGTGCTGGGAACTGTCGCCGCCTTCTGGTCCATCATTATCCCCATTGCCGTTACCGTTGCCACCACCGTTACCGTTTCCATCGCCGTCGCCGTCGCCGTCGCCATCGCCGTCACCGTCGCCGTCACCGTCGCCATTATCATTGCCATTACCGTTGCCATTACCATTACCATCGCCATCGCCGTCACCGTCACCGTTTTGATTATTCGGGTTTTGGTCTTCCAGCCAGTAATGGTCATCCATATGGAACAGAGAGATTAACTCTTCAAAATCATAATTCATAGAATTATCCATCAGCTCTTTGTATACCAAAGCCGGAATAAACATCTTAATCCGGCTCTTGATGTCGTTAATGATACGGCTTCGGTCGTTGTCCCCAGCAATCTGTTTCGGGTTCAGTCTCTGGACAGCGGCCTCACTGCAGATATCCATAGCGATATTCCAAACACCGGTGTCAATGTTTTTTACCGGCTGGAATGGATGAAGATAGATACAATGGAACAGCATATGCAGATACGCCCTGCTCAGTTCATCCTGTGACTTTTTATATCTCAGGATGACATCCATTGGGTCCGCATATATCCTTATAGCATCAGTGCCAAAGGCCCCCGCTCCAGGTTCTGTAAACTGGATTGGCATACGGTAAATTACCGGGCTTAACGCTTTGTACTGAAAGTACAGTTTGTTTTTAATCTGTTTCAGGCACTTGTTCGCAATTGCCTCAAAATTTGTAAGATTCTGTCCTGGTGCTACAGTTGTTTTTGCTTTGTTGATTTTTAAATCCATAATTTTTTTACTTCCTTTCTTTTTGTTTGATTTTGCTTCTCTTTTAATATGCTTGATTTTTAACAGCACAAAAAAAAGAACCCAGGGAATAATCCCCGGGGTTCTTTGTGTGTTTTGAGAGAACATTAGACTGCTTCTTCAAGCACAGTTTCAATCTCATTGTTGAGTTTGTCATCCTCGTTGTAGATGAGCAGACTCTTGTTATGCTTAAAGTAGGACTCATTGCCGTGTTTCGTAATGAAGTTTGCGATGTTTTTATTGATTGTTAACTCCGCAACAAACAATGTCATCTCCTGTTCGTCACCAAACGCTCCTTCCATATATTTGAAAGCGTTCTCCATCGCTGCAGTCGTCTTCGCTGCAGAAGCCTTGTATTTCTTGATATCTTTGTCGAAAGTCGCCTTCAGCATAGCGAACTGCTCTTTGTTTCCAGCAGAAACCAGTTTCTCTTCTTCAATCTTATTTTTATAAGACTCATAGAGATTGATTTTTCTGCGCATGATGGATTTCTTTTCAGAGGACAGTGCATTTGCCTGTTTGTCCTTCTCCATCTCATCCTTTACATCTGCGATGTCGTTTGCAAGCATCTCATAGACGCTATCGCTACCTGCAAGTTTTTTCTTTACTACACGCAGGTTCTTGACAACCTGTTCGAATGCTTCACCATCAATAACAACGGATTTCGCTAATCCACCGATTGCTTCCATTAACATGGAGATGATAGACAGTCGTTCATCAAATGGTGCATTCTGTGCTTTCTGGATGGCACCGGAAGAAATGTTACCCTCCAGGATATCGGAGATTGCATAATCTACACGGTACTTTTTAAATAAGTCGTAATAAACTGCAAATTTACGGGCACATTCTTTGTCCGTAATATACTCCATGATGAGGTCCTGGCTTACAGGGAATCCCATTCTTTCATATGCCTGAATCTGGGATGATAAATCTTCCCAGCCACGTGCTGTAATGTACTGCTGTCCATCAACAGTCGTTTTGATGCTGTAGAACCACTTTTCATTGTTAGCCAGGAATGCCATGATAGCCGGGTGGATACCTGCGTTATACGCATACTCTTTCCAGCATCCGAAGTCCGCGTCAATCGGAACCATCTTCAGACGGTCCTGGGTAGCCACATCAAATTCTTTAACGGATTTGTTGAACTGTGGCGGGTTACCAGCGGTAACGACAACCCATCCTTCCGGAACCTGCTGATTGCCAAATACTTTATACTGCAGGAACTGCAGCATAGCCGGAGCCAGTGTTTCGGATACACAGTTAATCTCATCCAGGAATAGGATGCCTTCTTTTCTGCCAGTCTTCTCCATCACATCATATACAGATGCGATGATTTCAGACATTGTATATTCGGACTTGGTGAATTTCTTTCCACCATATTCAACTTCCTTCAGATATGGAAGGCCGATAGCAGACTGTCTTGTATGATGAGTCATAGAGTAGCTGACCAGAGCAAGGTCAAGGTCTTCTGCCACCTGTTCCATGATGGCTGTTTTACCGATTCCAGGTGCACCGACTAGGAACAAAGGTCTCTGGCGAACAAGTGGTACACGGTACTCACCATTCTCATCTTTCTCAAGATAAACCTTAACTGTTTTCTCGACTTCCATTTTTGCTTCTTTAATGTTCATTTTTAAATCTCCTTTTCTTTGTCTTTTCTATTTTCTAGATACACAATTAATATGCTTAAAAAATAAGTGCATAAAAAACAAAGAAAAAAATATTTTTTTGCTGCCTTTTTTTCGCCAAAACGGTCTTGCCGTTTCTTTTTTATTTCGTCTCCCTTTCGGCATATTGAATCTGTCACAAAGTAACGAAAAGGAACGGAAAGAAAAGGAGAAAAGAATTATGAGAAAAAACGAAATCGTAAGAGCAAAAAGAAATCAGGTTGCCATCGTAAGACGCGGACGCCGCATTATGCATGCGATTGTATCTGAGATTGCTTGGCAGGTCAACGAACTTGACCGCCGGACAGATTTAACACACCAGCTTCTGGCTCATACCATCATTGACGATGATGATGCAGATGACTTCTGTGACTATGAAAGTGATTTTCACTTCGGACTTGTCAAAGCTGGCGCTGTACTGTTTCTCCTTTGGGGAATCAGTGTTGTAGCCACCGGGCTGCTGTAAGATTTCCCGCAAATTTGCCGACCACGAAAGTGGCCGGCTCTTTTTTTGTGTTTTTGCAAATTCTTTTTTTATTCTTATATTTTTTCGGCATATTATTATTGTCTTAAAAATAAAAAAGAAAGGAGTTTGTTGTAGCGATGAGATTAAATACCGTAGACTTTCCTTCTGGGTTCATCTAGCCAGAAATAAAACATAATAATAATTCTAATAATTTAATTTAAGGAACTGTTGTTTTGTATACAAGGGAGGAGGGCTTTTATGGATTACCGCGACCGTTGCGGGCAGATATTCAACTCTGGATTCATCTAGTTAGAACCTGTATTGAATGTAATTATTTTAATTTTATAGCAGCTATCGAAAAAGAGATTAAACAAAAGCCCCGGAACTTTACCGAGGCTTTTATTTTTTGTTTTTTTGTATCCTATTGCTTTTTACTTTCTATTTTCAGGATTTTCCTGCATCGTCACCTTCCCAAACACCAATCCTTTCAGACTTTCCAGGACAACAGCCTTCTCTTCCATCCCGGCTTCTCTGTATTCTTTGGCATCCCGAATCATTATCACAATGGCGTGTAAAACTTTTTTCATCGCATCTCCTTTTCTTTGGCTACGAGGAACGGTCATATTTGCGATTATATGCAAACAGCTTGTTGCTTACATATGCGATTCGGGAAGCTCATTTTCACTCGCTTGCCTTCATCTTTATGCCCGCAGAATCAATATGTTTGCTGGAAAAATGAGACGAAAATGTAGCAAAAAAGCGAGACCGAAGGTCTCGCTGCTAAGCTCTGTTGCCATATTATGCATTATCTCTTACAAATTCTTCTGCCCGCTTCTTCATTCCCATATCCAAAAAGTATCCATATAAGAAGTCTTTCTGTTTTTTTTGTCAGGTCTTTCTTATGCGTTACGAAGTATTGTCCGGAATCATACGGGTCATCGATAAGGCACCATCCACGCTCTACAAGAATATCTCTGCACATCCGATATCCGCTGTCTATGTTAAGCTCCCTGCAAAGCCACTGCGCCGCCATTTCATGGCATCCCCATTCGGCCGGATGAAAATCGCCGCCCGGAGACAGCCAGCCGTATTCTTTCTGTTCAGGCTCTTTTGCTTCAGTTTCAGGCTCGTCCGTCTCTTCATATTTCGGCAGGCCGGCTGTGTTAAACTCTTCAGTACATTTTTTTAATGCGTCCTCGTCCAAATCAGTCTCCATCAGAGCAAGCAGGTCATTTGCGTTGAGAATCTCTTTTGTTTCTTTGTGACACATTATCAGCATCCCCCTGATATAGTCTATTGTGTATACAACCGGAAGACATCGCATCATGTAATATATGCTGTATTTGTATTCCGGGTGCAGTTTTACGTGAACCCTCCCCGCCTAATTCGCTTTCGCGAATATAGACGGTGCTTCCAAACTCCGCATGAACTTTCGTTCATGCCTGCTACTTTAGGTAGGAGTGGGTTCCTGACCACAGATACAGCGCAAACTCAGCGACTCTGTCGCGCGGCATCGCCTTCAGCCGGAGCTCCAGGCTTTGCCTTTGATGCGCAGAGTACCGCATAAGCGTTAATTAGTGTGGCCAGGCAGCAGCTGGTCCGTCTGTTGAGTTCTGGAACTTTAGCCAGGACTAACGACTCTTCCTTTGCAGAAAGAGATTTAAGGAGTACACGGATGAAGAACCGTGCACCGATATTTTTAGAAGCAGAAAGGTCGCAGTTGTAGACCTTACCGGTTGTAAATTTACATAATTCATATGTATTAAATCCTGCATCTTTGCCGCGGATGATTTTTCCGGAGCCGTCAAATGCAAGACGTGATGTATTTACAGCACAGATATAAGAAACGCGGATTCCGTTTCTGACAGCAAGCGCTTCAACGCGGTGCTGGATGTCACGCTTTCTCCACAAAGAAAGTTTTTGCTTGTTCCCTTTCTTCTTTTTCTTCATGTTGAGGTGTTCAAAAACAATAACGCTCGCTTTGGATTCCTTGGCGAAGCTGACTATCTCCACAGCTGTCTTAACAGCGATTGCCTCATTGTAGTTATTTGCCAGCCTCCAAAGCCTTGGTGTCTTATGATTACCGTTCTGTTGTGCCTTTTTAATAGTGTTCAGTAATCCATGCATACGGTCTTTTTCTACAGGATGGTTGATGAATCGCTGTCCCGTGACAGTTCCGTCTTTATGTACTACTGAGCATACTGCGTCTGTATTAATTCCCAAATCTACTCCAATCACAGTCTCGACTTCCTTATCTTTCTTAAACTTCTGAAACTTAGAATTTGCCATTTCGTAAGAGATACGGAGTTCATATCGGTGATTACGTTTTACAAGAACCGGGGCAGAAGCTTTCCATTCTTTCATATGACTGTAGGCATACATGAAATCACAGTCACGTATTACAAAAGTCTCCCAAATCCAGTCATTGCCATTATATAATTTCAGGCTTACGATATTTGTCTCTTTGCTGTCAAGAAATGTATTATTTCTGTAAAAGCACGGCATTGTATTCTGATTTCGGTTCAGGTATGGTCTGCGACCATGTCTTCCGCCATCTTCCCATTTCTGTAACTGGGAGCGGTAAGACAAAATCAACCCGATTGCAGTGTTTATTGCATCACGTCTGAGATAACTCGGAAATTTGTAAAATTCCTTATCGAAACGCTTATATATAGCATCATTATTTGCTGTGGAATGGATTAAACGTTCCATTTTCTGCTGTCTTCTTTGCTGTGCTGAAATAATAACTTTTCCATCATCGCCTGTTATACTTTCAAGAGATTTTAATTCGTTATAGTGACGTATTGAAATGTCAGAGATATAATGTACGGCATTACGGTATATCTTAATTGTCTTGTCGAAAATGTGATATGCTTCTGTGATTTTTAATCCATATGATACTGTTGCCATACATTGACACCTCCTTGTCTTAAAATTTCTTACATATATAATATGCAGGATTTTTAAAAGTTTTGTCGTTTTTTGCGAAAAAATGCAAAGTTTATTTCACCAGTTTCACGTAATAGCACTTACCCCGCCTAAACGTCAGATATGACATTTTTAGATGTCTGACGCTATAGACGGGGTGTGCGTGCATGGCTGTTCTAGGTTTTATTTAATCAACAAAAGTCAGGAAATTTGTCTGCATGTGTTCCGCACAGTAGAAAAAATAATACGAGAACCCGGCCTTGTACGAAGTGCAGGCTCCGCTGTCGCTTATTTTTACGTTCTTTTTTATGCATTTTTTGAGTTTGTTGTATTGGCAGTGTATGTTGTTGCATGTAATTCTTGGCATATTGCACCATTCCTTTCTTATTTTATATGTTATATGTGTACCAGGCAGTCTGCCGTTTCCGGCTCGCCGCCAAATGTTGTTATTTACAATATGCCGAATTTTTTATCCAAGAAAACACAAATGCCGCTGCATATAACAGCGGCATTTAAACAAAGAAAGGAATTTTTCGGCGGCGAATCCGTCTTATGCATCGGAAAGATTTCTCTTCCTCATTTCTTATATAAAGTATACCAGATTTTCCGGTGTACGCAAATTTTTGTCGGATTTTTTGACGGCAACAAAAAAGCGCCTTGCGGCGCTTTTTCAAATACGGAAACTTTTTTCTTTTGTGCTCTTTCTTATGTACTCCAGGGCATATGCCTTGGCGTTAATCATTTCAGCAGCATCCATCTGTGGTATTAATTTGTCAATAGTATTGGCTGTTATGATATCTTTTTTCAGGAACTGAATTAAAGCCTCTTCATCCTTATCAAGAATCATCCATTCAGCAATACTTTTTCCCGCCCGGCGAAGATAGGTTTTGATTTCATTGCATTCTACGGCGTCATACATTTTCAATGCAAGCCGTTGCTTTATCCTCGGGTCAGATGTAATACTGAGGAATGTCGTCTGGTTTACGTCGTCAGAATCGGTATCCCTAAACAGTGCTTTATTAAGTAGGCTGTTTAATCTTCTCAATCCGGCGCTTGTAAGCTTTGCTGGAACAAAAACCGGATAAGCCATACAGTCAATATTGATTTTCAAGTCAGCCATATTGCTTCTGCAGTTCCATTTCTTGCAGTTTGACTTGACAATGCTTGTGATAGCCGGCAGACTGTGTGTTTTAATATTAGCCTCATCAAGCATAGGGAAATTCCACAGGTCTATATTTTTAACAGATTTCGGGATTTCCACATTTTGAATCGGGCAGTTAAACGCACCGCTGTCAATCGTTTCAAGGCCTTCATGCAAAGTCACGGAAGTAAGGCCTGAGTTACTGAAACAGTTTGAAGAGATATATTTAATATTTTCCGGGATGTCTATATACTGTAAGCTTCGGCATCCGTTAAACATAGCTCCTGAACTGAATGGCTCGCCAAGGTTAGTAAGCCCTTTTCCAATATCAACATGCATTAGGCATTTGCAGCCATTAAAGGCATGCTGCTCTATTCGTTTTAATGAGTCAGGCATGGATACAGAGTGAAGAACCCACGACTGAAGTCACGGGCTTCCGATAGTCCGTCAGGCTTTTTTAGTCTTGCGACCCGGTTACACCTTCCATCCTGTCTTCTTTCCTGCTTCATCTGTCCGATGCATTGCCTTCCGGCCGTGTCTTACTCAGACTCTCTGTCAGCATCCTTAC